>JAEWCT010000026.1 GCA_023390485.1 Pseudomonadota bacterium | reverse complement strand
CGGGTAAGTTTCAATGGCGTTATCTACATCTCAGAATGAACGGTTGCTGAAAGCCTGCCCGGTCCGCGCCAATGCCTTCAATCTTTCGAGCGCAACATGACGGCCGAGCAGACACAATAAAGCCCGTCCGGAAGGGGGGATTTCCGAACGGGCACGCCAGCTCAGTGCGATATCGGACGCACGCGGCCGAATGAAAAGTACCGGCGGGAAAAGCTTCCATGGCCCGAGTGCGATCGGCTGCTGCCCGAGCGTGATCCCGCAATCACGACCAGCAGATGCTAAGGGAACGGACACTGTCCCCAATTCCGTCGCGAACGCCCCGACGAAGTGCGGGGAAACAGGTGAATGATTGTCAGGCCGCAAGCTGAGCCAGCAGCCGGGCGCGCGATTGCGGAAGCGATTGGCCGCGCGGAAGCAAAAGATGCTTCTCGATGAAATGTCCCGTCAGCACGAACCCGAGATTGACGTCCTGCGCCGTCACTGGCCCTGACCGCTGCTTCGTCAGGAACTGAGGCAGCGCCAGCAGTTTATCACGATAGGGTTCGCCGGCTGAGGCGGAGACGGCTCGGCCCGACTTCGGCGACACGTAGATGAGCTGGTCGTTGCTGCCGGTTGCGGCGCATTGGCTAAGGTCGAGACCGAAGCCCAGCTCGTCGAGCAGCGCCATCTCCCACCGCACGAGAAGCGCCGGCCATACCGTCAAATCGTTGAGAAAGCCGAGAACGAAGAGCGTGATCTCGTAAAGATTGGGATGGGGATCGCGTTCGGGCAGCAGCCGCGTGAGGGCCGTGATCGAAGAAAGCGCCATCAGCGCCTGCGCATCGTCGAGCGTCTCGGCGGCAAATGCACGCCGCATTTCGAGGCTCATGGTGCCGAGCTGGTCCGCGAGACGCGCCTTCCATTCCGCATCGACATGATTGCCGAGTTGCAGAATGGGTCTGAGGCGCCGCGAACGCCCACCATGCACAAGCCCCATGTGCCGGCCATGCGCTCTCGTCCATAGATCGACGATCGCCGCAGTCTCGCCGTGGGGCTTTACCGAAAGAATGATGCCTTCATCGGACCATTGCATATGGCTGAATAGCCGGCGCCTTACGATTTAGGGAAGGGTAGTCCCATTTCCCGGTAACGCTCGGGGTCGCTTTCCCAGTTCTCACGCACTTTGACAAATAGGAAGAGATGCACCCTGTGGCCAGCCATCTCTTCGATCGCGTGCCGGGCCGTACTCGATATTTTCTTGATCGTTTCGCCGCCCTTGCCGAGCACGATCTTTTTCTGGCTGTCGCGTTCGACGTAAATCGTCTGTTCGACGCGCGCCGAGCCGTCCTTCAGCGTCTTCCAGTCGGTGGTTTCGACCGTCGTCGTGTACGGCAGCTCCTGATGCAGGAAGCGATAGACGCTTTCCCGCGTCATCTCGGCCGCCTGCGTCCGCATCGGCACGTCCGTCACGTCGTCTTCCGAATAATGCCAAGGGCCCTCGGGCACGAGCTTTGCGAGATACGTCCGCAAATCCTTGATGCCCTGGCCTTCCGTTGCCGAGATCATGAAAATGCGATCGGGCACAAGCAGCTCATCGACCATTTTTGCCAATGACAGCAGCCGAGGCTTGTCATCCACGCGGTCGATTTTATTCAAAATCGCGATCTTCGGCATCCGGGCCGATTTGAGACGCTCGATGATGCCGTGCACATCGTCGTCGATACCTGCAGCCGCGTCGATGACGAGCAACACCGCATCCGCGTCTTCAAGTCCGCCCCACGCCGCATCCACCATCGCCCGATCCAACCGGCGCTTCGGATTGAAGATGCCGGCCGTATCGATGAAGACGATCTGGCTGTTGCCCTCGATCGCGATACCGCGAATGGGCGCCCGGGTGGTCTGAACTTTGTGCGAAACGATCGCGACCTTGGCGCCGACGAGCGCATTGACGAGCGTCGACTTGCCGGCATTCGTCGGCCCGATGACAGCAACGAAGCCGCAACGCTGATCGGCGATGTCGGGTGTTGAAGAAGTTCCTTTGTCGTCAGCCATCGCCTATCCGGGCTCCTACGCCTTCTCGAGTTAGAAGCGCCGACGCTGCCGCCTGCTCGGCAATGCGCTTCGAAGCCCCCTCACCCTGCGCGGGTGCCTTTCCAGTAATCAAGACCTCGGCCGTAAATCGAGGTGCATGATCCGGCCCATTGCGCGCAACGACCGTATATCGCGGCAGCGCCAGTCCCTGCCCCTGCGCCCATTCCTGCAGAGCCGATTTGGCGTCGACGGCGACTTCAGGAACGAGTTCACTCTGTTCCTGCCAGAGCCGGTGAACAACGCCGTGCGCCTTTTCGAAACCGCCATCGATGAACACCGCGCCGAGAAGAGCCTCGGCGGCATCGGCCAGAATGGTCGTCTTGTTGCGGCCGCCGCTATCGGCTTCGCTTTCCGAAAGAATAAGATGGGCACCAAGTCCGATAGCGCGAGCGACCTTGGCGCAGGCCTCGCCTCGAACGAGGCGATTGTAGCGGCGCGCAAGCTCCCCTTCGCTGGCCTCGGGATATTGCCCGTTGAGAGCCTCGGCGATCGCGAGCCCAAGAACCCGGTCGCCGATGAATTCGAGCCGCTCGTTATCGAACCGGGCAACCTTCCCGCCGCGAACGCTCGCGTGTGTCAGCGCGCGCTCCAAGAGCGCGGGATCCTTAAATTTGTATCCAAGTTTGGTCTCAAGTTCTTTAAACTTGCGAGGTCTCAGCATGGCGCAAATGCCACTTTGCGGTCACCGCACGAGAGTGAAGAACCTGTCCCAACGGATGTCAAATGGCCAAGTCCACGGCGCATACCAGCGGAAGGCATCCGGCTCGTCGACTTTGGCAGAGAAGAAGATGATCTCGGCACGGCCAATAAAGTTCTCGTAAGGGACGAACCCGACAGCGCTGCGAACCCGGCTGTCGGTTGAGTTGTCGCGGTTGTCGCCCATCATGAAGTAGTGACCCTCGGGGACCTTATAGACCCCCGTATTGTCGTAGGGGCCATTCGGGTCGCTATCGAGAACCTTGTACTTCACGCCGTTGGGAAGCGTCTCCTCGAATACCGGTATAGTCCGTTCGCGGCCATCCTCAAAAGTCGTGAATTCGCCCGAGGGCACCTTCGGTATCGCCTGCCCGTTGATGAAGAGCTGACCGTTCTTCATCTGGACTTCGTCGCCCGGCAGACCGATGACCCGCTTGATGTAATCGGTCGAGTTGTCCCGCGGCAGCTTGAAGACGGCGACGTCTCCCCGCTTCGGCTCCGCACCGAAGATCCGCCCTTCGAAAAGGTTCGGGCTGAAGGGAAAGGAGAACTTGCTGTAGCCATAGGACAGCTTCGAGACGAACAGGTAATCGCCGATCAGCAGTGTCTCCTTCATCGAGCCAGACGGAATATTGAACGGCTGATAGAAAAAGACGCGGACGAACATCGCAATGGCGAGTGCTTCGACGACGATGATGAGAGTTTCAGACCAACTCGATCTCGACGCCTTGATACCAACGCTCATCCAGAGGCTCCTCTGCGCCGCCAGGCGGCATTGGCCGGGGCTCGCTTCATGTTAGGGGGTCCGCTATAGCGAGTTTGCACCTGAGCCGCAACGACGGGCATAAACCTGACAAAACGGTAAGGAATAACAGTAACTCCGCGCCGCGGCGGCCTTGCGGCAAGGGGGCCTTCGGCGACGATTTTAGCCGCGGCGAAATAGTCAGTCGCCTCGATTTTGCTCGTCCGGGACCGCCGAAATTATCACGATGGCTTGGGCAAGCGGATATTCGTCCGTCAGGGTGACGTCGATACGCGCCTTGAAACCCGTCGGTATCAACTTTGCGAGGCGCGCGCCGGCGCCGCCCGTTAGCGACAATGTCGGCCGTCCCGACGGGTCGTTGACGACCCCGATATCCTTCAAATGGACGCCGTGACGAAAACCGGTCCCGAGCGCCTTCGAAGCCGCCTCCTTGGCGGCAAAGCGCTTTGCGAAGGTTCGGGCCGCGTGGGCCCGCGAGAACGCCTTCCGGCGCTCTTCCGCCGTGAACACGCGCTGGAGAAAGCGATCGCCAAAGCGCTCAATTGTCCGCTCTATCCGCCGGATATCGCAGAGATCATTGCCGATGCCGATGATCATCGCCCTCTCTGCACCGACAGCGCCTCGCGAGCCTCGTCCATCAGAACGCGCATGCGGCGGACCGCCATGGAAAGACCACCGAAAATCGCCTCTCCGATCAGGAAGTGGCCAATATTGAGTTCGACGATTTCGGGGATGCGCGCAATGGGCTGCACCGTATTGTAGGTAAGACCATGCCCGGCATGAACTTCAAGTCCGGCCGCCGCGGCAGCGCTCGCCGCTTTCCTATGCCGCTCGAGTTCCGAAGCGACTCCGGCCGCATCGTGCTCGAGCGCGAGATGGCAATACTTGCCGGTATGAAGTTCGACGATGTCGGCACCCACTTTCGACGACGCCTCGATCGTCTTGATGTCGGGCTCGATGAATAATGAGACCCGGATACCGGCATCCTTGAGCTTCGCGATCAAAGGCTTCAGCGTCTTGACCGCCCCCTGCACATCGAGGCCGCCTTCCGTCGTCCGCTCCTCGCGCCTCTCGGGCACGAGGCAACACGCGTTCGGCACATGCCGTAACGCGATTTGAAGCATTTCGTCCGTTGCTGCCATTTCGAGATTGAGCGGACGCGTCAGCTCGTTTTTCAGCCGCGTGATGTCCGCATCCGAAATGTGCCGGCGATCTTCCCTGAGATGCGCGGTAATCCCGTCGGCGCCGCCTTCGATCGCGAGATGCGCCGCACGCAGCGGATCGGGATGCAAGCCT
>JAEWCT010000018.1 GCA_023390485.1 Pseudomonadota bacterium | reverse complement strand
CGATGCGCCACCTCTCTTTTTCGTGTGAGAACCATTCATGTCTCTTACGCTCGCCGCTTTACTATTGACCGCGGTGGTTTCAATTCTCGTCCTGTTCGGTCGCCGCGAAGCGCGAGTGGCCGCAGCCGCCCGTCATTCCATTCTCCAGCCTTCCCTGAATGTTCTCGACACGCCGAAGGTCGAAATCGACGCTTGCGGCTTTCCGAAGATGGAAGGGAAATTTCGCGGACGCTCGTTCCGCGTCGCTCTCATTCCCGACACGTTAACGTTTCGCCGCTTGCCGCAGCTTTGGCTCGACGTGACGTTGAAGCGCAAACTGCCAGTCGACGGGAGCGTTGCAATCCTCGTCCGGCAATCGGGCGCGGATTATTTTTCGTTGACAGATCACTTCAGCGAACGCCTGGCGCCGCCTGCAAACTTTCCGTATGTGTGTCTTATCAAGGGCGATGGCCCGGGTGCCCGTGAAGTTCTCGACCGGATCGCGCCTTACGTTGCGAGCCTTCTTCGCGACCCCCATTTCAAGGAGATCGCTGTCACTCCGCGTGGCATCCGCATCATGCGCCAGCTTGCGGAAGGCAAGCGCGGGGACCATCTCATACTCCGGCAAATCGTCTTCGAAGGTGCCCGGCTCGACCCCGAAGGGCTTGAGGACGTCATCGCGGCAGTGGTAGAAATCGAAAATCTTCTTCTCAACGTCAAGCTGGTGTCTGCCGCATGAATGCACTGCAAGTCGAGCGCAAGCCGATGAACCCCTATCTGGTTCTCGCTCTCGCCATTGTGCTTCCCGGCATGGGGCACGTTGCGATCGGCCAACCGCAGCGCGGTTTTATGTTTGCGATGTTCACGCTGCTGCTGGCGCTTATCACCTGGCAGATCGCTCCGCCGGACAGGTCGATAATCGGGCGTTCCGCATTGGGGCTCTTCGTCTGGGCCCTGTCGATACCGGACGCCTACAAGCTCGCGCGGGTGCAATACGAAGAGTGGAAATCGAAAGGATTGGGGCGCTAGACATTAGGCTCCGACAATGGAGCCTCTCGTGTCCAACAGCCTCCGCAATTCGGTAAACGCCGCCCTCGTTGCTTCTTTCTGCTGCATGGTGTCCGCCAACGACGCGCTCGCGAACGTGCGCGTCTGTCAGGAGCAGGAGCAGCATTACGCTCAAATAAAGCAATCCGCCGGACCGCTGGAGGTCAACGCTGCACTTTCCGCGGCCGCGGACAAAGGTTGCATCGAACTTGCTCGCCGGCTGCTCGACGATGGCGCTTCGCTCGCCTCACGCGATCGCCTCGGCTCCATGCCGCTCTTTCACGCGGCCGCAACCGGGCATACGGATATCGTCGAGCTTTTTCTCGCCCATGGCGCCAACATCAACGCGCGCGATCTCGATGGTGGAACGGCGCTTTTCGCGGCGTCAGAGCAAGACAATGCTTCAACCGTGCAGGCGCTGATCGGGCATGGCGCGGACGTGAACATTCCTGGACGAACAGGCCTCACGCCCATCGCCGCGGCTTCATATGCCGGCAACGAGCAGATCGTGCGCCTGCTTCTGGACAAGGGGAGCGACCCGAAAAGCTCCGACGCGACCGGCAAGGCACCTATCTGTTACGCGGTCGCCCGTGGCTTTCCGAACGTCGTGCGTTTGCTGCTCGATCATGCCATCGACGTCAACGCGCGCTACGGCAATGATTTGACCGCACTCATGTGGGCCGCGGGACATGAAGATGGGGCAGGCTCGAGCGACGTGGCGGACGTACTCACGCTGCTGATCGATCATGGCGCGCACATCGACGATCAGGACAATCGCGGTCGCACAGCCTTGATGATCGCCGCTTCGCTCGGGCACGAGAAAGCCGTCGATGTCTTGCTTGCCAAAGGCGCAGACAAAACCTTGCACGATAAAGGGGGCAAGACCGCAGCTGATCTCGCTGCCAGCGATGCGCTGCGCAAGAAACTCACGGTCAGTTAGCGCTATTGGTTGTTGCCGCCAACGACCTGAAGACTCGCAAGATAGTCGGCAATGGGTTTGAGGAGGTCTGGCGGCTGCACTGCCTTCATAAGATCCGACATGCCGGGGTTGTTGGCGCGAGAGCCGTCGCGAAATGCGGTCATCGTGTTCAACAGGTATTCCGCTTGTTGGCCGGCGAGCCGAGCCGTTGTCCCATCACCCTGAAACTGATCGAGATGGCAAGAGGTGCAGCCGATAGAGCCGATAACCGTCAGCGCCTTTTTCGTGTCGTCCTTCGATGGTGAAGGTTGTGCGAGGTTAGGCCACTTCAGCCCCGCGAAGTGAGCGGCCAATGCCTTGAAGTCGGCTTTCTCGAGGCTCGCGACAATGGCGGCCATCTGATCGTTCTTCCGCGCGCCGCTCTTGAAGTCGCGCAACTGAAGATAAAGGTAGCCTTCATTTTGGCCCCAAATGATTGGCGTCGTCTTCGCTTGGGGAATGCCATTTTCGCCGTGGCAGCTCGCGCAGATTTTCGCGTTGTCCTCGACGCTGGCGGCCGATGCAATTTCCATGGTCAGCGGCAACGCCACAGCCATGGCCGCAATTGCGATCGGCAAAGAACATTTACGATCCATCATAAGCCGAGCTCCGCGTGAGCGAACGGGTCACGATCTCATTCGACGAGATTCGGAAGAAGTGCTCGGCACTCCTTCCGAACTTCCACGGATGATCAGTCAAGCGTGAAGGCGATGATATTATTGCCGCGCTTGAAATCGATCTGCGTGTTTCCGCCAGCGCCGACGACGATGTATTCCTTGCCGCCGAGCGCATAGGCTGCCGGAGGAGCGTTGACGCCGGCACCGGCTTGGAACGACCAAAGTATTTTGCCGCTGTCGGCGTTGTAGGCACGGAACCAACCGTTTGCCTCGCCCGTGAATACGAGGTCGCCAGCGGTTGCGAGAACGCCCCCCATCATCGGTTGCGGGGTGGTCACCTGCCACTTGATCTTGCCGGTGTTGTAGTTCACTGCCGAGACGTTGCCGAATTGCTCTTCACCCGGGATCACCTTGAAGGCGCCGCCGAGCCAGAGCTTGCCATCGGGATAGGGGCTCGACTGCACCTGATACGTCATCGGCTGATGCAGGTTCGCGGCGTATGCAAGGTTGAGTTTCTGATCGACCGCCATCGGCGACCATTCCACGCCGCCGTTAGCCCCGGGGAGCATGCGTGCACCTTCCGGCGTCGGAAGGGTCCACATGTTCTCCTGCGACACCATCGGCTCCGAAAAGCGGATCATGCTGCAATCGTCACGTCTGTTGACGTAGACGTGTCCGGTTTTTCCAGCGTGGAGCACGCCAGGGACGGTCTTTCCGTCCTTATCTTTGACGTCGACAAGGATAGGCGGACTAACGGAGTCGAGATCCCACACGTCGTGGGGGATGAACTGGAAATGGCAAACATATTTGCCGGTATCGAGGTCGAGAGCGACGAGCGAGTCGGTATAGAGGTTGTCGCCGGGCCGCGGTGCACCGTCGAGGTCGGGTGATGGATTGCCGACCACAAAGTAGATCCGGTTCAGCTTGAGATCGACTGCGGGGTTTTGCCAAACGCCACCTCCGAGCTTTTTGTATGGATCTCCCGTCTTGGCTAGTTGCGCCTTTTCAGCCTCGATATCGCGATGCAAATCTTTGCCGGTCGCATCTTTTGTGGCCCAAACCCCGACCGTATTTTCGGGGACCGTATCGAAGTTCCAGACGAGCTTGCCGGTCTCAGCGTCATAGGCGCGGAAAAAACCGCGAATGCCATATTCGCCGCCGTTGGTGCCGATCAAAATCTTGCCGTTGACGGCCGTCGGCGCCATCGTTTCGCTGTAGCCCAATTCGGGGTCGGCGATCTCCGTCTCCCAAACGACGCTACCCGTTTTTGCATTGAGAGCGACGAGCTTGGCGTCGAGCGTTCCGAAATAAACTTTGTCACCGAGCACCGCGACGCCGCGATTATTTGGGCCGCAGCAGTAGGTCGTGATCGGCCCCATCTTGTGCTTGTAGTGCCAGTACTGTTCACCCGTTTTGGCGTTAAGCGCATAGACATGATCGAATGATGTCGTGACGTACATGACTTCGCCAACGATGATCGGTGTCGTCTCGAGAGACTCTCTCACGTCCATCTGGAAGATCCACGCCGGATGAAGCTTTGCGACATTCGACGTATTGATCTGTTTGCCGGGATAGAAGCGGGTCTGCTCGTAGTTGGCATTCGTGTGCAGGAACTGCTTCGCGTCGTTCGCAGCGTTCGTCAGCATTTCCTGAGTAACGGTCGGAGCGGGCGCTTCGATTTTCGGCGCCTCCTTCTTGTGGTGCTCGACTTCCTGGGCGGATGCAGGGGTCAACGCAGCGTATGCAAGCGACGTGAACAGCGCCGCCGCGTAGGCGTGGCTACTTTTCATACGGACCATATTGTCCTCGCTTAACTGAGGGCCTCAGCTCGCGCGCCGACATGTTGGAGTGGAATCGCGCCGAGCATTCCTATCGGTGCACGCTCCCATTAGTGTACGCGGCCGTTTTTCCCGACAATCGGGTATGATGTTCTAGGTATTGAGACCGTTATCGGAGCATCCTTTCCGGGACAAAGCATGTCTGCTGATTGTCCGTCGCCGGAGGCTTAGCAGTCGATCTGCGATCGCCGCAGCAGCTCATTATCTGAGTGCGCGAAGGGTCCAGCGCTGCCCGTTGGAGCCGAGTTCGACAATGCTCAACGGCGCAATATCGATATGCCAGAACGATGCCGGCTCTGCGGCGATCGCCGAGACGATCGCTGCGCGTATTACAGCTGAATGCGTAATTGCGATAATATTTTCCTCTCGCGGCAACGCGGCGTTCAGCCAAACTGCCATGCGGGCGATGAGCCCCTCCACGCTCTCTCCGCCATGTGGGGTGGCCCTTGGATCAGAAAGCCAGCTCTTGAGAGCCTCGGGTTCGCGCTCTGCGATCTCGGTCAACGTGCGCCCTGCCCAGCGACCGAGACCGAGGTCTCGCAGCCCCTCGTCGATCACGGGCTCGAGGCCAAGCGCCATCGCCGTTTCAACTGCTCTTGCCGCCGGGCTTGCCAGGGCTATCCCCGAGCGGCGGAGCTCTTTGGCAAGAGCCGCGGCATCTCTTTTCCCAAAGTCGTCAATGCCCTCGTCCAGCGGGAAGGCTGCGGCCCGGATGGCTGGGGTTGAAGCGTTGGCGATGAACGTGAGGCGCGACTGCATGCTGGCCGGCTTGGTTACATTGACAAATTTATGGCCTGGCTTATGTTAACGCGCGCATCGTCATAGGCAGGAAGCCGGTGAGATTCCGGAACGGTCGCGCCACTGTATTCGGGGACGCCTATACCGTCCATCGAAAGTCAGACCCTCCTATGATAGGCGCCGAAGCTTGAAACGGGACGCGTAATCCCAAGGAGGCACTTGCCTATGTCACAATCTGCAACCATCTCGGACGCCTCGGTAGGCGCACCCATCCCTCTCAAAGAGATTTTGCCCTGGGCGGTTTTCGCCGGGTTGCTGTTCATCCTCGCTATGTACTTCGTTGGCGTCGAAGAAGGCGCTACGTCGATCTTCAATAGCATGTATGTGCACGAATTCGTGCACGACGGGCGCCATCTCCTCGGCTTCCCCTGCCATTGACGCCGGGGAGATCCAGACATGGGAAGTCTTCTCGTGCGCGGCATGATTGCCGGGCTCATCGCTAGTTTATTGGCTTTCGGATTTGCGAAGGTGATCGGCGAACCGCAGGTCGACCGCGCCATCGCGTTTGAGGAAGCGTCGCATACGCCAGTCCCCGGCGAGGCGGCGGAACCGGAAATCGTCAGCCGTGAGGTGCAGGCCAGCGTCGGGCTTCTAACCGGCGTCGCGCTTTATGGAACGGCGCTCGGCGGTCTTTTCGCGCTGGCCTACGCATTCGTCAGCGGCCGTCTTCTTCATCTTTCGCCGCGTAGCACGGCGCTCGTGATCGCAGCCGTCGGCTTTTTGGCGTTGTACTTCGTGCCTTACCTCAAATACCCGGCGAACCCGCCTGCCGTGGGGCAAGGCGAGACGATCAGCTATCGAACGCAGCTTTATTTCGGGATGATCGTCTTCTCGCTCATGGCGCTGGCGATTGCCATCAGCTTCGGACGGCAAGCCATCGAGAAGTTCGGCGGCTGGAATGCGTCAATTCTCGGAACTGTGGTCTATCTCGTCCTGGTCGTCATCGCTGCCTACGCTCTGCCGGTGATCAACGAAGTCCCTGAGAAGTTCCCGGCGGACCTGCTTTGGAACTTCCGCATCGCCTCGTTGGGTACTCAGTTCATCCTCTGGACGGCGATCGGGCTGCTGTTCGGCTGGCTCATCGCCGGCGATCGCAAAAGACTGGCGCGCTAACGCCGGCGTCGAAGTTCAGAACGAAAAATGGGGGCGCGCCGAGGGTGCCGCCTCCATTTGAATATCACCTCCTCGCAATCCTTCGTTTGAAAGACGTTCCGCACCGATGCGCCATTCGCCTTGCATTGGCATCTGCAAGCTCGACGACTCCACAGGCTATTGCCTTGGATGCGGCCGTACGGGCAGCGAAATCGGGGACTGGATCGCCATGAGCGAAAGTCAGCGCGATGCCGTCTGGTCGGAGTTGCCGAGCCGGCTTGCCAAGCTTTCCGTTCGCGTACGTCTTCTTCCCTGGACACGCGAGGAACTCGTCGCGTGGGCCAGGGACACCATCGTGGCGCGTAGCGGCACATGGGTGACCGGCGCGCCGGGTGCAGTCGCGGAATTTCCATGTACCGCCGAACGCACAATCGACGTCGAGGCGCTATCGGATGTCGTCATCGCGCGTGCGCCGGACGCTTCGTTCCGTCTCGCAGTCAACGACAAAGTTCGTGCG
>JAEWCT010000008.1 GCA_023390485.1 Pseudomonadota bacterium | reverse complement strand
CGGCTTGCCCAGCGCCCCCCGCGGCTCCCGTGACGACGACCGTCTCACCGGCCTTGAGGCGTCCGCGATCGGCAAGCCCGTGCATGGCAGTGCCGTAGGTCACCGAAAGCCCCGCCGCGATCGTCATCGCCACGTCGTCCGGGATTGGGATCAGCTTTTCGGCATCGACAGCAATCTTCTCGGCCGCACCACCCCAGTTCACATACGCCATGACGGCATCGCTGAGCGTGATATCGACCACGCCCGCGCCAACGCTTTCGATGACGCCCGCAATCTCCGCACCCGGTGAAAAGGGCAAGTCCGGCTTGAACTGGTATTTGCCGCGCGTGATCAGCGTATCGGCAAAATTGAGCCCAACGGCCCCCACCCGGACGAGCACCTGCCCTGGACCGGCAGACGGCTCCGGTACCGTTTCGACGACGAGACTTTTTGCTCCGTCAAGGCTCTTGCAAAGAGCTGCCTTCATGTGTGACGTCCCACTCGCTGCATAACCCTCTGACACACACGAGCAGAACCCAATGTCAAGAAAAGCGACCACCTGGCCGCCGCACCCGAAGGGCTATTTCGCTATCGGCGCAGAGCGGATGTCCAAGTCGCTCAACCTCGGTAACCTGATGCGCTCGGCGCACGCCTTTGGCGCCAGCTTCACGTTCACCGTGGGCGCCACCTATAAGGCCATGGAGGCCCACGCCGATACCTCGAAAAGTCAGTTGCACTTGCCCCACTACAATTGGGCCACCCTTGATGATATGGCGCTTCCCGGTGGCTGCAAGCTGGTCGGCATCGAGCTGCTCGACGACGCGATCGACCTGCCGAGCTTTCGCCATCCCTTGCGCGCCGCCTATGTGCTCGGACCCGAGCTTGGCTCTCTCTCCGAGCCGCTGATCGAGCGCTGTGACTACGTCGTCAAGATCCCGACGTCCTTTTGCGTCAATGTTGCGATGGCCGGCGCGATCGTGATGTACGATCGCATCAAGAGCCTGGCACGGTTCGCCGATCGCCCGATCGGCGAGGGGGGACCTTGATGGGGAAGCAGAATGTGCGGAACATTTTGTTTGGGGCTTTTGTGCTCGTCCTCGCCGGGGGGGGCCCAGCGCTCGGCGCCGAGCCGATGACGCACGTGAATACCTACGGCGACTGGTCGCTTTTGACCGATGCCAACGACCCGCACCTCTTCTGCTTCATAACGAGCCGGCCGAAAACCAGCGAGCCGTCGGACGCGCCCCGCGAAGCGCCGCACGCCTATATTTCGGCCTGGCCCAAGGATGGCATTCGTGCCGAAGTCAGCTTTCTCATGGGCTTCCGCATCAAAAAGAATATGCAAGGCACCGCCACGGTGAGCCCATCCGGCTTCAAGCTTTTCGGCGCGAGCGATCGCGCCTACGTCACTGATTCAACGCAGGAGCTGAAGCTCGTCGAAGCCATGCGGAAAGGCAATTCGCTGTCGATCGCGATTGCCTCAGATCGCGGCGTCAACGTCGTCGACACCTATTCGCTGAACGGCATCGGACAGGCGCTGCAGAAACTTCAGGAAACCTGCTTTTGACGAGCTAGAGCCGGTTCTTCGAGCGAAGATGCACGTAAATGGCGCCTTCGCCGCCGTGCTGAATAGCGGCGACCGTGAAACTGACGACGATGGCCCGCAATTCGGGTTCGTCGAGCCAGCGCGGAACGTTGCGCTTGAGAACGCCGCGCTCCCGCTCGCTGTAGATCTCTTCCGAATGTGATCCGCCGTTCGTCTTCCCCTTACCGGTAATGACGAGGACGAACCGCAACCCCCGTCTTTGGCAGCTAAACAGAAAACGGCGAAGCTCCGCGTGGGCCTCGTCCTGGCGCATGCCATGCAGGTCGACGCGGGCCTCGATTTCCGCGCGGCCGCCGCGTAATTTCCGTACGCTGTTGCGATCGAAAAGCTGAAGCTCCGGTGTTTTCGCCGCCGCGGGCTTTGCTGGCGAAACGTCGGGCCGCTGCACATGCGCGGCACGAGACTTGACCGGTGGCCTCTCCAGTTCAGCGGCCTGCTTCGGCCTCGGAACACCCGCCTTGACTGCATCGCTCGCCGGATGGAAGCGAGGCTTGCCGCGTTTCAAAGGTTCGATGGTCGCCGCGGTATGCCGCCAGATGTCTTGATCGGCATCACTGTCTTCGTTCGGGCGGCGCCCCTTGCCGCCACCATGGCCGTGTTGCTTCTTCACGGTCCCCCGCTCACGGTTTTATGCGCGTGAGAACGATCGATGGGCAGCAGTGCGTAAAGATGGCCCGGTTGCTTCGTAATTCCGGCAAGCCGCCCCGCCTTGTCACCGGAGCCAAAGAATATGTCGCCGCGCTCCGATCCCTTGATCGCAGAGCCGACGTCGTGCGCGATCATCAGCCGGTGAAATTCCCCCGAGGCGGTCGCATGTTTCAGTTGCGGAGCATCGACATAGATCGGCGTGCCGATCGCATAGTAGGACGTATCGACAGCGAGGCTTCTGAGGGGCTGCAGCGGTATGTTGTTGACGCCGATCGGCGCCTTGGCGTCTTCGCCCGTCAGTTCCTTGAAGAAAACATAGGAATGATTTTTCCGCATCACCGGTATCGCCCGGGCTTTGTCGGCCTTCAGCCATTTTTTCAAAGTCTTCAACGACATTTCATCCGCCGTCAGATGGCCGTCATCGATCAGAACGCGCCCGATTGACGTATAGGGATAGCCGTTTTTTCCGTCATAAGTAATCCGGACTTTGTCGCCGTTCGGAAGTTCGATGCGGCCCGATCCCTGCACTTGCATGAAGAAGGCATCGACCGCATCCCTGAGATAAAGAAGCTCGAGGCCGAGGCCGGCAAGTCCGCCCTCTTCGATCTCGGAGCGCGTGAAATAGGGCTCGAGACCCCGGTTGGTTTTGCGCTTATGCGTAAGGCCGGCTGATTTGGCACCGCGCTCGCTTTCCGGAACCATATTCACGAGATCGGGCGGCCGCCGGTAGATCGGCACCTTGAAGATCTCGTCCGGCGTTCGCGATCCCTTGATCACCGGCTCATAGTATCCAGTGAGCAACCCTGGTTGATCGCTTCCGGTCACGCGGTTGGGCCGAAAATGCGCCTCGAAAAACGTCCGCGCACCCTCGAGCGTTTGCGGCACCTTCGACTTTGCAATCGCCATCGCCCGCGTGCAAATATCGAGAAGCTCTTGCGGCGAACCTGCGCTGCCGGGCTTCGCGTCCTTGGGCCCGGCCTTCAACACCGGTCCGCACGAAACAAGAAATGCATTCCAGGCCGCAAGATGATTGTCATCCCGCCAACCGGGAAGATCGTCGAACGAAATTGGCTCGAAGGAGATCGAGCTCGGGGTCATTGCAGGCGAAGCTTTGCTCTGAGAACTGTTGGACGACGTAACGGCGAATGCAGGAGCGCCGCTAATCTGCATCGCTGCGAGACAGAATACCAGTGCTTCGAATGGGCCCGTTTTCACAGAAGTTGGGCCAAGAGCCCGTAAGACACTTGGCCCACGCATAGCGCTCATCCGTGTGTTGCGACATTCGCAACTCCACGGTCACATCGGCACTTTTAATCTTTTGTTAATTTGGTGCCTGAGTTGCAACCAATCGCCAGTTCATGTTGCTGCGCGCCTTGGCGCTCGAGATATCGCGGCTGAACGTCCAGATATCCGTCACGTCTTTGATCTTCTGCGCGTCGCCTGCGATTACCTCGCCTGCCTTGTCGCGGGTTGCCGAGATGAGCTCGCTGAGGAAGCGCACCGTCACCGACGCGACGCCATTCTTGAGCTCCGCTTCGACGATATCGGCTTTCCGGATGCCGACGAACTGCTGTTCAATCGTCTCTCCGCGAGCTTCGCGCTCCGCAATGGCCGCCGTGAATCCGTCGTAGACCTCTCTGCTCAAGAGATCCTTCAACGCCTTGCGGTTGCCGTCCGCGAACGCGGAGACGATCATCTCGTAAGCCCTGCCGGCACCGGCCAGGAAGGCATCGGGATCGAAACTCGGATCGACCATCGCGATGTCGAGAAAACCCGTGGTGACGGACGGATCTGAAACGGGATAGGCCCGGATGCGCGCCTCGACATTCGCGGGCGCGGTTTCAGGCGCAGGCGCGGGTGCCAGCTGTTCCCGGTCACGCCGCGGCATCGTGATGACATCGGCCGAAGCCGTTTCCGCGGCAGGGCGCTGTCCCGCTTCCCGCTCACGCGTTTTCAGACGCTCGACACGCTGTTCGTCGTCGTCGGTACGGTGACCTAGTACGCTCCGGAGCTTGATGATCGCCGCAACCGCCACGATGATGGCAATCAAGGTAATAAGATCGAATTGACCGTTCATTCTTAAGGTCAGCGCCTCCGGGTGGAACAGTATGCCAGTAAGGCTTGTGCGTGATTGCCCGCCACCGTAGCACCTATCTAAGGGCGCGGACGGGCTATTTGAAGATGAAACCTCTATAACACCTAAAGCCTTCGGCGTCTGCCGCCTGTCGCCGCTGGCCAAATTGGCAAATTTTTATGGCTGGCAATGTGAATATCGTTGATCGGGTGGGGCTGCTTCCCGATGGTCGTTGGCCGCGAGCGACCATCCGCGCTAAGGTGCCGCAATAGTTTTGCGAGCCCTTATGTCTCAACCCTTCAAAATCGCCGTGATCCTGGCGTTCGCGGCCCTGCCGCTACTGGAAATCGGGCTGCTGATCCGCCTTCTACGG
>JAEWCT010000368.1 GCA_023390485.1 Pseudomonadota bacterium | reverse complement strand
GGGTATCGAACATTTGATTTTGTAGTCTTTGCAGACGTGATGGGCCGTGCCTGTCATGACCTGCAAGAGACCTTTGGCGCCGGCGCCGGAAACGATTTGAGTATCGAATTCTGTTTCCTGGCGCGCGATGCCGAGCAGCAAGGGCAACTCCGGTGGTGCCCGCAGCGGCGTATATCCGGGGAAGGGTTTCAGCGGATAGCCGTAAGTCAGCAAGTTCTGTCCATTGCCAATGGCGACCTTCGAAATGCGAAGGGACATCTGCGGATCGCCGAGATTGTCCGCGAGATAGGCCACCATTCCGACTTCGGCTTCGGTGTTGGCGGCGTTGCGGAGACCGGCGAGCAATGTCCGGGTCGTTTCGCGAGAAAGATTGGCCTTACGCGCAATCACCAGGGCCTTTGCGGTGTCCGATGAGACGAGCTTTTGGATTTGAGCGGCCGTCGGATAGTCGGGCGGCGAAATCTCGAAGCTCGTACGGCTGGAATCGAGCATTTGCATCGCGAGCAGGCCGTGGAAGGTATCGGAATTCTTCGCCGCGTTCCGGTACTGCTTGATGGCTTCCGACTTGTCGCCCCGCGCGTCGGCGAGGCGGCCGAGCCAATATGCGGCCTTGGCGGTGCTCAACGGGCCGTCGGCCGCCGCCGCCATATCCCTGAAGTGCCGCTCCGCGGTATCGAGCTTTTTTAGCTGGCGAAACGCGATCCATCCCGCCAGGAATGTCTGTTCCTTTCGCGGATTCACCGATATGGGACCGGCATCCTTTACGAGATCATAGGCGAGCTTGGCGTTGCCGAGCTTCAGAGCGCCATATGCGAGTTCGCGCCGTTCTCCCCACCATTCGTCGAGCGCGGCGATCTTATTGGGGTTCGGCGGAATGGCGAGAATGATCGCTGCAGCTTCCTCGATCTTCCCGGCTTTGCGCAGAAGTTGCGCTTTGTGAAAGGCGAGACCGGTGTCGTCGCGACTGCCCGGCGGAAGCGCGTTCATCAGCGCCTGGGCATTCGACGCCTTATTGAATACCGCAAGGCGAGCGGTCGCTCGCTTCTGTTCACTTGCCGGCAGAAGTGGAATGAGACGGCGCGCCAGGGCGACGCGATCGGCTCGGTTATCCGCAAAGCGAATGTCGTTTGTCACCAAGCGGTCGAAGCGCCATTTATGATCGGCGGACGACAGCAGTTGGCCGAAGCGGTCGAGAAAGCCATTTTCCAGCTGGGGTGGAATGCTCATCTCGCGCCAGGCCTTCGCAGCGAATTTCCGGGCTTCTTCGGTATTGCCGTCCGCCAGATTGGCAGAGGCCAGGGCCGCGTAGCCCGCTCCCGTCTCGGGCATGGAATTTTTGAAGAAGCTTTTTATGTTGTTTGCGCTTCCTCCGTGGGTGAAAAGCGCTTCTTCAAAGCGCTGGGTCAGCGTCGGCCGGTCGGGCCAGGCCGGATTATCCCTCAGGAAGCTCTTAAATTCCGGCGGCTCGCCGAGGCCCGAGCGCAACCTGATCCAATCCGCCAGCTTCCGAGCTACAGGATTGTTAATTTTTTCTTTCTCTTCCTTGAACCCTTCGATGTCATTGGAGCGAACGGCGGCGACGGCTTGCCGGAGTGCATCAACGTCTCCCGAATCAGGAGCAATCGACAAAAGTGGTGCGAGAGCCGCGTCGAGCTTGCGAAGCTGATCTTTCTCAGCAGCAAGGAGGCTTGGGGGCGGCACGGGTTTGAATGCCGATTCGGCGAAAGCGGTTGTACTCGCAAGGACGAGCCCAACGATAGCTCCGGCCGCGGCTAATTGAGGTAGCGCGCGCGAAAGAAAGCGAATTCGTCTTGTATGATTGGGGCTTAGATGCATCGCGTCCTATTGGATGAAACGCCCAACCGGCCCGACTTGCGGCGGGCTTTCCGAGCGCCTAATGTCGCGGCGCTTGCGTCGTCGGCAACGTTAAACCGTATTAAGCGGAGACATGGCAACTGAAGCAAGCAGTTCAAGCCGAACGAGGTGGCACGCGCGTGCGGCAAGACAGTGGCTCATAGCCATACTGGCATGGGTCTTTCCACGTCGATTTTCCCGATCAAGACAGGGGCGCTGCATCGAGCGGTGTTTGTCACTGTCTTTCTAGTTAAGGCGAAGACATGTTCAAAGGTTCTATCACGGCACTCATCACGCCTTTTCGTAATGGGAAGGTAGACGAAGCCGCGTTCACGCGGTTCATCGATTGGCAGATCAGGGAAGGCACACACGGTCTCGTACCGGTCGGAACGACGGGCGAAAGCCCGACGCTCGATCACGATGAACATAAGCGCGTCATAGAACTCGCCGTCGAGGCTGCGAAGAAGCGCGTTCCCGTTATTGCGGGCACGGGCTCGAATTCAACGGATGAGGCTGTCGAGCTTTCGCAATATGCGGAAAAAGTCGGCGCGGACGCCGTGCTCATCGTCACGCCGTATTACAACAAGCCGAGCCAGGAAGGCCTCTATCAGCACTTCAAGGCGATCAATGACGCCATCAATATTCCCATCATTATCTACAACATTCCGAGCCGTTCGGTTGTCGATATGTCGGTCGCGACGATGGCGCGGTGCTATGAGCTGAAGAACATTGTCGGCGTCAAAGATGCGACCGCGAATTTGGCCCGGCCATCGCAAACACGCGCGGCGCTCGGGCCGGAGTTCTGCCAGCTCTCGGGCGAAGATGCGACGGCGCTCGCTTTCATGGCGCATGGCGGCGCGGGCTGCATTTCCGTCGCGTCGAACGTGGCGCCACGGCTTTGTGCCGAGTTCCAGAATGCGTGCATGGCGGGCGATTTCAAGAAGGCGCTGGCACTTCAGGATCGGTTGATGCCGTTGCACGAGGTTCTCTTTATCGAGACCAATCCGGCGCCGGTTAAATACGCCGTGTCGCGGTTGGGCTTTGGGACCGCAGACATGCGTCTTCCCATGGTTCCCGTATCGGAGGCGAGCCGCCGGGCAATCGATGCCGTACTACGCGGTCTGGATCTGGTCGACGCAAAGGCCGCCGAGTGACGGCTGCCCGAAAGCATTAAGTTATGGCTTCGAAACGCGACGACGGCACGACGCTGGTCGCCGAGAACCGCAAGGCGCGGCACGAGTATTTCATCACCGATAGCTGGGAAGCGGGTATCGAGCTTCTCGGATCGGAAGTGAAATCGTTGCGCCGCGGCCAGTCGAATATCGCGGAAAGCTACGCGTCGGTTGAGGATGGCGGGGTCTGGCTGATCAACAGCTACATTGCGGAATATCCGGGTGCGGCACTCTTTCCGCACGAGCCGCGCCGCAAGCGCCGTCTTCTCATGCACGCGAGCGAGATTCACAAAATCGGCATCGCTGTCGAACGGAAAGGGATGACGCTCGTTCCGCTCGAACTTTATTTCAATGAGAAGGGCCGGGCTAAGGTCAAGATCGGCCTCGCCGAAGGCAAGAACCACGCTGACAAGCGTCAGGACGCGGCCAAGCGCGATTGGAATCGTCAGAAAGCGCGTTTGATGCGAGAGAAGGGCTGAAGCCGTGGCGGGTGCCAACTTCATGGACGTCGAT
>JAEWCT010000312.1 GCA_023390485.1 Pseudomonadota bacterium | reverse complement strand
CCCAGGATGACGACGCTTCCCTGCGGCGGCTCAGAGTCGAGCAAATCGGCTAACCTCGTTTCGATGGCGACGCCGTTCGCTCCGGCATTCACGGCGCAGGCGGCGACCGCCAATCCGTCGATATCCGCGGCCATGACGTGAGCGGCGCCCGTCTTGGCGGCTGCGATCGCGGAAATTCCGGAGCCCGCGCCAATATCGAGAACGGTCCGGCCGCGGCAAATTTCGGGGTGATCGAGCAGGTAGCGGCTGACGGCCTGACCTCCGGCCCAGGCAAAAGCCCAGTAGGGCGGCGGCACGTTAAGCGCATCGAGCTCGTCCTCGGTCTTTTGCCAAATCGGCAGCGACTCTTCCGCGAGGCGCAGCATGATTTCGGGCACCAAGGGCGGAGCGATGGGCTTCGTGTTTTCGACTATGAACTCTCTAGCGCTTTGAGGATCAGCGGGATCGAGGCGGGCGGTCATCGGTCCTTGAGCGTCTTCAGATCGACACCGCCCATCTTGCAGATTTCCTTCCATTCATCGGCGGACACGGGCTGGACCGACAGACGCGAATTGTTGACGAGCACCATGCTCGAAAGCTTCGGGTTCGCCTTGACGGCGTCGAGGTTCACCGGTTTTGGAACGGGAGCGACGGCGGCAACGTCGACGCATTCCCACTTGCCGGTATCATCCTTCGCCTCGGGATGAGCAGGTGCAATTACGCGGAGAATTCCGACGATCTCTTTGCCTTCGTTCGAATGATAGAAAAATCCGAGGTCGCCGACTTTCATCGCCCGCATGTTGTTGCGAGCCTGATAATTGCGAACACCGTCCCACGATTCCCCCCCTTTGCCGCGGGAAACGAGATCGTTCCAAGAGAACGCGTCGGGTTCGGATTTCAGCAGCCAGAAAGCGGTCATGCTCAGCCTTTATGTAAGTGGCTGGTGCTAGCGCGAAACGGCCTGTTGCTCAAGACCGCGCCGAAAGATGCAAAAAACCCCATGCTCGCAAAAGCATGGGGTTTTGGACGCGACACGAAACTTTTGGCGGTCAACGAACCTGGGATCCGCGACCTGTTTGTCCATTATCTCAGCAATGCCTTGATATTCGGTAAAGGCATCGTGCTCGCCGTTCATTCCACACGTGCGAAGCCCCAATCATCGGCGACGATTGGGGAAATTATCGAAGCTCAGGATGAAAGGTCGCAGCCGAGGCGGTCGCGGATATGCGACGCCGTCAGTCTTCGGCTTTCAGCGGCCGTTGCATCAGTGCCGTAATCGCTTCATCGACCTCGAGCCGGCCTTCGATGATCCCGTGCACGGCTTCGGCGATCGGCATTTCGACAGCTTTTTCGCGTGCGAGGCGGACTAGCGCGGCGCAGGTGTAGACGCCTTCGGCGACCGTTACGCGCGTGCCGAGGAATTCGCTGAGGCTCCGGCCTTCACCCAAGGCACGTCCGAGCGACATGTTGCGCGACTGTGCGCTGCCGCACGTCAAGATGAGATCGCCAAGCCCGGAGAGGCCGAGCAGGGTTTCGGGCCGCGCGCCCATCGCCTCGCCGAAGCGGCGAAGTTCTGCAAATCCACCGGTGACGATTGCGGCATGGGCGCTTGCTCCGAGGCCGCGGCCTTCGACGATGCCAGCCGCGATTGCCAGGACATTCTTCACGGCGCCGCCGAGTTCGGCGCCGAGCACATCGCTCGACCAATAGAGGCGCATCTGGCGCGAGGAGAGTGCAGCCGTCAGTGCGCGGCCAGTGGTTTCGTTGCGGCAGGCGAGCGTCAGCGCCGATGGCAGGCCGCGTGCAACGTCGGCTGCGAAACTCGGTCCCGAAAGAACGGCGCGCAATGCTTGCGGCGCGGCTTCCTCGAGGACGTCGCCCATGAACCGGCCCGTCGATTCCTCGATGCCCTTCGCGCAGATGATGACGGGCGTATCCGGAGCGAGCTGCTTTGCGAGCCGGCCTATTACGTTGCGCAAGTGCTGCGCCGGAACGACGGCCAGGATTGCATCCGAACCTGCCGCCGCCAAAAGATCGGGTGTGGCGCGGATCGCAGGATTGAGGCTGACGCCGGGCAGGAATGTCCGGTTGACGTGACGCTTGTTGATGTCGTCGACCACTTCGGTCTCGCGCGCCCATAGGGTGACCGCCGTCTGGCCGTGCGCCAACGTCTGGGCGAGCGCAGTTCCCCACGCGCCCCCGCCGATAATGCTCACCGACTTAATTTGCAAGCGTGCCCCCGGATCGAATTCGTCTTGAGTTTAGCACGGCATTTCGACCGGCGCTGCCTCTAGGCTTTGACGCCCGCGCCCGCCGCTTTGGCTGCGGCAGGATCGAGCGGCCAGCGCGGTTTTACGGGTGCGTCGAGGCCATCGACGAGGCCCGCTGCCAGACGTTCCGCACCGGCCCAGGCAATCATGGCACCGTTGTCCGTGCATAGCTCGAGCGGCGGCGCACGGAAGACGAAGCCGAACTCTCCGGCAATTCCGATGAGCGTCGTTCGCAGGGTTTTGTTGGCAGCGACGCCGCCCGCGGCGACGAAGTTTCGGGGGGCGCCCTCGGGCAGCAGCGGAAGGATGCTGCGGATCGCCAAACGCACCCGGTCGGCAACGCTGTCGGAAACGGCTGCCTGAAACGACGCGCAGAGGTCGGCGATATCCTGCTCCGAGAGTGGGGAAATCTTAGCGGCGGCGTGGCGGACCGCCGTTTTGAGCCCGGCAAACGAGAAATGGGGGTCTTCGCGGCCCAGCATCGGCCGCGGCAAGTTGAACCGGCGCGGATTGCCGTTCATGGCGGCGCGTTCGACAGCGGGGCCGCCAGGCATGGGGAGACCCAGTAACTTTGCGGTCTTGTCGAATGCTTCGCCGAGGGCATCGTCGATCGTCGTCGCGAGCCGACGGTATCGGCCGGTGCCTTCGACCCAGAGCAATTGGGTATGTCCGCCCGATACGAGGAGCATCAGATAGGGAGGCCGGATGCCGTCGGTCAGGCCGGCCGTCAGGGCGTGGGCCTCGAGATGATTGATGGCGAGGAAGGGAATGCCCGTCGCGAGCGCCAGGGCTTTGCCGCTGGTCGCGCCGACGATCAGGCCGCCTATGAGGCCCGGTCCCGTCGACGCCGCAACGGCGGAAAGATCGCCGAGCGCAACGCCAGCTTCATCGAGCGCTTTCCGGATGAGGACGTCGAGGCATTCGGTGTGGGCGCGGGCGGCGATTTCGGGGACGACGCCGCCATAGAGGGCGTGGCTGTCGAATTGGGACAGTACGACGTTCGATAAAATGCGACCGGTGCCTGCGGCATCGCGCGCCACGACGGCGGCGGCGGTCTCGTCGCAGCTCGTTTCTATGCCGAGAACCAGCACGGGATCGGGCGCAAAATCGGGAAGCTCAGCCATATGTTCAGGAACTTGCCGGCGCGAGGTTGAATTCGCACGCCTTTGGAGCATTAGTATCGCCCGAATAACGG
>JAEWCT010000254.1 GCA_023390485.1 Pseudomonadota bacterium | reverse complement strand
GGCCAAACCCGTGCCCTGAGGGACAAGACGACCTCCGGCAATTGCTGACCGGGACGGCATTTGGCGATAAGCTGGCCGAATGACCGATCCCAACGCCACCCCATCGTCCATCGAACCCGCGACCGTTGTGCCTTGGCCACCGTTACTGTTTGCGGGCGCCATCGTACTTGCATGGACGCTGACCATATTGGCGCCACTACCGTGGCCCGGGATAGACGACGCTGCCGCGCACTGGCTAGGTCTGAGCTTCGGCGTGCTCGGGCTTCTGCTGATTATCTTCGGCTTCAAAAGCCTGCTCGCGCATCGAACGACAGTCCTGCCGAACAAAACCCCGAGCGTGCTCGTCACCACCGGACCTTACGTGAGGTTCCGCAACCCGATTTACCTTGGCGAAGTTCTGCTGCTCCTTTATGGAGCCGAAATTACCAAATCGATCTGGTTCGTCGCGGCGGCGGCAATATTCGCCGTCCTGGTGACGGCATTACAGATCATCCCAGAGGAACGCCATCTGGAAGCGATTTTCGGCGACGCGTATGCAGACTATAAGTCCCGCACCCGGCGCTGGATTTGATATTTCACCGCCATGAGCAGCGACCTCGCCGAAAAGGAACGTGAGTTTATCGCCGGGCTTGCCGAGGACACCGGCCGCGACCTCGCAGGCTGGATGGCCGCGATCGCCGAAACCGGCCTCAGCCAACGCAACGACATTATCGATTGGCTGCGACACCAAGGCTTCCAGTTTGCATGGGCCTCGTGGCTTGAGCGCATTCATCACAACGACGGCCGGCTCATCTATGCGAACGACGCCGACCGCGCGCCCGCACCGAACCGCCGGCCCTCGCCGAGAGAGACAGGCGACGAGCCACCGGCACGTGCGCGGCCTTTCCGCGAATGGAGACAACAACCTCCGTCTCCCCCTCCGCCGGCGCCTGTTGCGGCCATCAGCGGCGATCACATTCAACATCTCCTGAGCGAAGCCAAGGGCTTGCGGCCGCTCGCCGAGCATGTGCTTCGTGAGGTCGGCCGCGCCGTTCCGGGCACTGAATTCGCTGCCACCGCAATCTTCGTCATGATGTCCGCGCCGACCCCCTTCGCGGCCTTGCATGCAGGGCCCAAAAAACTTCGTCTCTACGCAAACTTCGGACCGGCAGGAGCCAAGCGCAGCAAACCTGCCGAACCAGCGAACAAGACCGCCCCGCCCTTCCGCGAGATGCTGCTGCTGGACGACGTCCGCGAGCTCGACGAGGATTTCCAACGCCTGATCCGCGCCGCGGCGGCGCGCTAGGATCTTCAGTATTCGTTTAGATTGCATCTACCTTCAGCGGTCGGCACCATTGATTTGCCGGAATTTTCGCGCCATTGCGGGCGTGGAGGCGTCGATGTCGGCAAAGCAGGGACCTACAAGGGCGCGATATCTCGCGATTTTTCTCGTTATGGCGTTGGCGGGCGGCGCGAATGCTCAGACCGCCAAGCGCGACGCAATCGGCGATTGGCTGAAAAAAGTCGAAGGCAAGACGGCGGCCGACCCCGCTGCGACCGCGCTCGATCCGACAAAAAAGCCATCAAAGCCCGACGATCAGCCCCCGGCCGATATTGCCGATCCGCGCGATGGCGATCCGCAGTACGAGCGTGCCAAAGCTCTGATGACCACTATCGATACGGTTCTGAGGGACGCGGCAACGACCCGAGCTGGCGCAAGTAAGCTTCCAAGCCGCGACGATTACGTCATCCCGCCCTTTTGGAAAGAGACGCGCGAAGACCGCAACGCCAAGGTCCGCGACCTCTTGGATGCAGCCCTTGCGATCGTCACCAATGCGCCCGTCGTTGAAGTGCAAAAGCAGATCGAGGTGCTTCGCCATAACATCCGCGAGCTCGAGGACGCTAACGTCAAGCTGAAGGAGAAGCAGCTCGTTGCACCGAAAGACGCAACGCTGCCGGGTATCCTGAACGACACCGTCGCCTCGATCGAAGACCAGATCACCGAGAACAAGAAGAGGATCGAAGCCAACCGCGCCGAAATCAAAAATCAGAAAGCCGAGATCGCTTCGGCGTTGAAAAATTCCGGCCTCGACCTCGCCCCGGAGCAGGTCGATCTGTTGCTCGACAGCGTTCTCTCCGGCGATCTCATTCGGCTCGTCGCCGTCTTCAACGCCGCGAAAATGATCGACGGTCAGCTGGCAAAACTGATCGGAACGACCGGCGATAACATGGAAGCAGCCCGGCGCTATTTCGCCATGCACGCCGCGCTGTTCGCGATGCTGGTTCAAGCACAGGACGCGACGATCACCAAAATCGACACACAGTACCTTCCGAAGCTCGACGCCATCATCGCCGACATAGCCGCAGCGCGTACGCGAACGGGGGATTTGATGAAAGCCGAAAACCGGCCCGACCAGCAGCGCGCTCTCGAATCCAATCGCGCGAGCCAGCAGGTGGCGGACGAGGCAGCAAAAGCCTACCGGCGTTATCTGCAGCAACAGCGTGAGCAAATCGCCGGTGCCCGACTGAAGGCGACGCACGATCTGAAGATTGCCGACAATACCTACGAGACGGTCGAAGCCAGCGTGCAGCTGCGAAATTTGATTCGCGAGAGTTCGACATCGTTCGAAGCGATTCAAAAACTCGAAGCCCCGAGTTTCGATCAAATCTTCAAAAGCGATGAGTTGCGCAGGGAATTCGAGCATTTGACGCGCAAGCTTGACGTCCCGGCAAGCTGAAAACCCTGTGTAACCGGCCGCCGAGGCTTCTGTTTAAGTGCCGCATCGATTATGTTCGGCTCGGACTATTACATAGTCCCCATGATCAGGCATGCGATGGTATTTTCGGGGAAAATCAGAGAGAGCGCCGCGGCGACGAGGACGTTCGCGCAGCTGCGTATCGACAGACGTGTACTGTCGACACCGGCGCGCACCATTGCGATCTCCAACATTTCGACGATCAGTGTCGGAACGCACGTAACGGCGAGGCCGAAGGGGCTCTTCTGGCTGATCGCGGCGTTGTTCCTCGTTATGGCGTTGGGCTCGACGCGGCCCGACTTCTCATGGG
>JAEWCT010000276.1 GCA_023390485.1 Pseudomonadota bacterium | reverse complement strand
CCAAGATCAAATACCGGCCCGTCGTCTTCGAATTGATGCCCGACGAGTTCACACTCTACGAGCTTCAGAAGACCGTCGAGGCCATTCTTGGTCCGCATCTGCACAAGCAAAACTTCCGTCGACTCGTCGAAGGTGCGGGCCTTGTCGAGCCGACCGGAGAAGTCAAAACGCGAACCGGCGGACGCCCGGCGAAACTTTTCCGTTTCCGCCGCGAAGTCCTCCTCGAGCGCCCGGCACCTGGCGTCAGGGTGTCAGCGCCTCCGAGCCGAAGCTAATCGGCATCGTCTAAATTCCAGGGCGGGAACCACCGCCCTGGAAATTTGTTCGCACATCTATTATTTTAAATATGTTCAGGAATGCTCAAGTCGAGCATTCGAGGGTGCGGTGTGAACGGCATGTTTGCCGGCGGATTTCACACCCTAAATATGCTCGTTTCGAGCATATATGGAGGGCGAGGAGAATGTCTGCTTTGGTTTCAAGTCTGGCGACACCGGCTAGGCCCCGGCCTGCTGCCAAGACACCCGAAGCTTTCGCGTGGTCGCCCGCTCTCGAGGCGGAGATGGCCCCCCTTTATGCCCGCGTGAAGCATATCATCACGCCGATGGAATGGCCGCATTATGCGCCGCTGATCAAGTCGATCAACGCGCTTAAGGTGCAACGCAATGCCGTCATCCTGGCGCACAACTACATGACGCCGGAGATCTTTCATTGCGTGGCAGATTTCCGCGGCGATTCACTGCAGCTCGCCAAGGAAGCCGCCCGGACAAATGCCGAGGTCATCGTGCAGGCCGGCGTCCACTTCATGGCCGAGACGTCGAAACTGCTCTCGCCGGAAAAAACCGTTCTCATCCCGGACATGCGGGCGGGCTGCTCGCTGGCGTCGTCGATCACGCCCGAGGACGTTCGCATGCTGCGCGAGGCCTATCCCGGCGTGCCGATCGTTACTTATGTGAATACCTCGGCGGCGGTAAAAGCCGAATGCGATATCACCTGCACATCCTCCAACGCCGTCCAGGTCGTCGAAAGCCTTGGCGTGCCGAGGGTGCTCTGCATACCCGATCAGTATTTGGCGAAGTGGGTGCAATCGCAAACGAAAGTCCAAGTCATCGCGTGGAAGGGCGCGTGCGAGGTGCACGAGCGTTTCACCGGCGAAGAGCTTCGCGCCATGCGGGACGACGAGCCCGGTCTTAAGATCATTGCGCATCCCGAATGCCCGCCTGACGTTATCGAGGCCGCAGACTTTACGGGCTCGACGTCGGGCATGATTCATTGGGTGAAAGAGAAGCGCCCGGCCAAGGTCATGCTGGTCACCGAATGCTCGATGGCGTCGAATGTCGCGGTCGAGGTTCCGGATGTCGAGTTCATCCGGCCGTGCAATCTCTGCCCGCACATGAAGCGAATCAGCCTCGAGAATATCTACGAGAGCCTCCTGCACATGCAGCATGAGGTTACCGTCGATCCGGATGTCGCCGAACGCGCCCGCCGCGCGGTCGAACGCATGGTTAACCTGACCAACTAACAAACTCTTGGGGACCACCGCCCCTGGGAGGGCAAAAGCTCATGGCTGCATCGACGAAACGTCGCGCCGCACAGAAGTTCAGCGGCTTTACAGGTGAACCCGGCCCCGGCGACGTCGTGATCATCGGCGCCGGACTTGCCGGACTTTTCACCGCGCTGAAGCTTGCGCCGCTGCCGGTGACGGTCATCGCCGCCGCGCCGCTTGGCGAAGGCGCGTCAAGTATGTGGGCGCAGGGCGGCATTGCCGCGGCGGTCGGCGAAGGCGACAGCACGGCGAAACATGCCGCCGACACCATCGAAGCGGGCGCGGGCATCGTCGATCCGGACATTGCGCGGCTGGTTGCTGAGGAAGGCCCGGATCGCATCCGCGATCTTCTCGCCTATGGCGTGCCGATCGATCGCGACCTCGAAGGGCACTACATTCTTTCAAAGGAAGCCGCTCATTCCGAAAAGCGCGTCGTCCGCGTGTCGGGCGATACGGCGGGCGCGGCGATCATGCAGGCGCTTATCGCCGCTGTGCGCGCGACGCCGTCGATACGCGTGCTCGAAGCATATGAAGCCGACGATCTTATCGTTGCAAACGATCGGGTCGTAGGCGTCCGGCTGATCCGGCCGACGGCTCTCGGCAATGGCCATTACGCTTTCGTTCCGGCGGCGGCGGTCGTGATGGCGACGGGTGGCGTCGGAGCGTTGTTCGCGCTGACGACTAATCCCTCCTATGCAAAGGGCGAAGCCCTCGCCATGGCGGCGCGCGCCGGTGCGGTGATCGCGGACCCCGAGTTCGTGCAATTTCATCCGACCGCCATCGATGCCGGCATCGATCCCGCACCGCTCGCGACGGAAGCGCTGCGCGGCGAAGGCGCGACGCTGGTCAACTCGAACGGCGAACGTTTCATGCTGGCGATCGATCCACGCGGCGAACTTGCGCCACGTGATGTCGTTGCCCGCGCCGTCTACAATGAGCTCAATGCGGGACGCGGCGTTTTTCTCGATTGCCGCACGGCGATCGCCGACTTCGAAAAGCAATACCCGACCGTCTGGGGGCATTGCCAGCGCGCCGGCATCGACCCGTCGAAGGATCTGATCCCCGTTGCGCCGGCCGAGCATTATCACATGGGCGGCATCGCGGCCGATGCGAATGGGCGGACGAGCCTTACGGGCCTTTGGGCGGTCGGCGAAGTTGCTTCGACCGGCCTTCACGGCGCCAACCGGCTCGCGTCGAATTCGCTGCTCGAGGCCGTCGTATTCGGTGCGCGCGTCGCAAACGACGTTCGCGGCCTTCTTCCGCACGATCGCGTCGGGCACTTCGTCGTGCCGCATCGTATTCCCGGCAGCGGTCGCGCGGCCGATACCGCTTCGCGGCGCGAGGCGATGGACAGGCTGCGGGCCATCATGACGAAGTATGCCGGCGTTCAACGTTCCGCAGAAGGACTGACGACTGCCCTTTCCGAACTCAAACTGCTGAGCGCAGCCGTCGTGAATGACCGGGTTCTCTCAAACATGCTTCTTGCCGCTCAGCTAATTACGGCAGCGGCGCTGCTTCGCAAGGAAAGCCGGGGCGGCCATTATCGCACGGATTATCCGAAGGCGAACCCGGCGCTGCAGAAGCGCACGTTCATCACGCTCGCCGATCTCGAGGCAATTAACGAGAAGCCCAAAAAAAGCCCCTGCGAACCGCCGGCGCTGGCATCATGCGGGACATGACGGCGGCTCCCTCCTCGTTCCCCACACTCCCGCACAATCTCGTTCTGGGCGCGGTTCGGAGCGCGCTCGACGAAGATCTTGGGCTCTCGGGCGATATCACCACCGTCTCGACGGTCTCACCGGGCGCACGCTCGGACGCTTTACTCGCTGCGCGAAGGCCTGGCATCGTGTCCGGGCTCGCGTTAGCGGAAGCGGCATTCCGAGAGCTCGACCCCGCGTGTGATTTCACGATCCAGATCGCGGACGGATGCCCGGTATTTGCCGGCGACACGATCGCGCGCATTTCCGGAAAGTCGCGCGCCATCCTCTCCGCCGAGCGCGTCGCCTTGAACTTCATGGGACGAATGTGCGGGATTGCGACCCTGACGCGCCGTTACGTCGATGCGGTTGCTGGCACCGGCGCGCAGATCGTCGATACGCGCAAGACAACGCCCGGCTTGAGAGCATTCGAGAAATATGCCGTGCGATGCGGCGGCGGCCACAATCACCGCTTCGGCTTGTTCGATGCCGTTCTTATCAAGGACAATCATATCGTCGCGGCTGGTGGCATCGAAGCCGCAATCAGAGCCGCCAAGGCCACCGCGGGGCATATGACGAAAATCGAGGTCGAGGTCGATACGCTCGAACAGCTCGAAGTCGTCGTGCGCGAGGGCGCTGATTGCGTGCTGCTCGACAACATGGATCTCGCAGATCTGCGGAAGGCTGTCGGCATCGTCGCCGGGCGCTGCCTTACGGAAGCTTCAGGCGGCGTTAATCTCGACACTGTCGGGGACATCGCAGCGACCGGCGTCAACATGATCTCGGTCGGGGCGCTGATGCATTCGGCGCCTGTTCTCGATCTCGGGCTGGACTTTATCCCGTCCGCCGCCGGAGCTTGAATTTGCCACAGTCACTGCGCATCTGACAGTTTGTGTCCGGCAGGACTAAAATAGGAGCGTCCGGTTGGACATGGAGGGAAATTCCATGGCGCTGCAATGGATCGTGCTGTGGGGCGGGACCGCGATCGCGGCTTCTATACTCGCGGGCATTCTGGCCGGCATCAAAAACCGTGATCTTTCCTACTGGATCGGGTGGAGCTTCCTCGTGCCGCCTGCCGTGGTTTGGTTGCTGTTCCTTCCGAAATACAAAGGCCCGCGGCCGCGCCAGCCTCGCCTCGATGATATCGACCGGCGCGAGA
>JAEWCT010000169.1 GCA_023390485.1 Pseudomonadota bacterium | reverse complement strand
ATGAACGCCATCGACGTCATCAGGATGGGCCGCAGCCGTAGCCGGCTCGCTTCAATCGCCGCCTGCACGGGATTTCGCCCGGCAAGTTCAAGCTCACGCGCAAACTCGACGATCAGAATGGCGTTCTTCGCCGACAGACCGACAAGAACGATCAGGCCGATTTGCGTGAAGACGTTGTTGTCGCCATGCGAGAGATAGACGCCCGTGATCGCTGCGAGCAGTCCCATCGGCACGATCATGATGATCGACAGCGGCAGGACGAGGCTTTCGTACTGTGCGGCGAGCACCAGGAAGACGAGGAAGATCGACAGCGGGAAAACCCAAACCCCGGAGTTGCCCGCAAGGATCTCCTGATACGTCAGTTCCGTCCATTCGAAGCCGATGCCTTTCGGCAGGACCTCGGCTGCGATCCGTTCGCCGGCGGCCTTGGCCTGCCCCGATGAGTAGCCCGGCGCGGCGCCGCCGTTTACATCGGCCGTGAGAAAGCCGTTGTAACGCATGGCGCGCTCCGGCCCCGCGACTTGCTTCACGTTGAGCAGCGCCGAAAGCTGGATCATCGCACCCGTATTCGAGCGTACCTTCAGCCGTCCGATATCCTCAGGCCGCGCGCGATACTTCGCATCGGCCTGAACACGGACCGAATACGTGCGGCCGAATTTGTTAAAGTCGTTGACGTAGAGCGACCCGAGATAGATTTGCATCGTCTCGAACACGTCGGTCACGGCGACGCCGAGCTGACGCGCTTTCGTCCGGTCGATCGCAGCGTAAAGCTGCGGCACGTTTACCTGATACGACGTGAAAATACCGGCAAGCTCGGGCGCTTTGTAGAGCGCTCCAGTGAAAGCCTGCATCGCATCGCTCAAGGCGTCATAGCCAAGACCGGCACGGTCCTCGACTTGCAGCTTGAATCCGCCGATGGTTCCAAGCCCCTGGACGGGCGGCGGCGGAAACATCACGATGAAGGCATCTTTGATGCTGGCGTATTCCTGGTTGAGCTTCATCGCAATTGCGGGGCCGCTGAGTTCCTGCGAGCGCCGGTCTTCGAAGGACTTCAAGCCGGCGAAAACAATTCCGGAATTGGAGCTATTGGTGAAACCATTGATCGACAGGCCCGGAAACTCCACGGCGTTCTCGACGCCGGGCGTCTTCAGCGTGATGTCGCTCATGCGCCGGATGACGTCCTCGGTGCGGTCGAGCGTGGCGCCGTCGGGGAGCTGCGCAAAGCCGACCAGATACTGCTTGTCCTGACCCGGCACGAAGCCGCCGGGAACCGCCTTGAACATTGCGCCGGCAGCTCCGATCAGAACCAGATAGATGAGAAACGCCGCTGCCTTGTGCGACAGGATACGCTTGACACCGCCGCTGTAGGCATTCGATCCGCTAGTGAAGGCGCGGTTGAAGCCCCGGAAGAACCAGCCGAACAGGAAATCCATCGCGCGCGTCAGCCAATCCTTCGGCGCATCGTGACCTTTCAGCAGAAGTGCGGCGAGCGCGGGCGACAGCGTCAGCGAGTTGATGGCCGAGATCACCGTCGAAATCGCGATCGTAAGCGCGAACTGCTTGTAGAATTGACCCGTCAATCCGGTGATGAGGGCAAGCGGCACGAAAACGGCGACCAGCACCAGCGCGATTGCGATGATGGGCCCTGAAACCTCGCGCATGGCCTGAATGGTCGCCTCGCGCGGCGTCAAACCGTTCTCGATGTTTCGCTCCACGTTCTCGACGACGACGATCGCGTCGTCGACGCCGATGCCGATCGCGAGCACAAGTCCGAAGAGGGTCAGCGCGTTTATCGAGAAGCCGAAAACGTGCATCACCGCGAATGTGCCGATGATCGACACGGGAACCGCGATCAGCGGAATGATTGACGCGCGCCAGGTTTGCAGAAAGAGAATGACGACGAGAACGACGAGCGCCACGGCTTCGAGCAGCGTGTGAATGACCGCCTCGATCGAAGCGCGCACGAACTGCGTCGGATCGTAAACGATGCTGTAGTCGACGCCTTCGGGCATGTACTGTTTCAGCTCAGCCATCGTCGCGCGGACGTTGTCCGAGATCTCGATCGCGTTCGATCCGGGAGCCTGGAAGATCGGGATCGCGACGGCCTGCTTGTTGTTCAGGAGAGAACGCAGCGAATAGTCGGCCGCGCCGAGTTCGATGCGCGCGACATCGCGGAGGCGCGTCACCTGATCTTTTGCACCGGCTTTGACGACGATATCGCCGAATTCTTCTTCGTTCGCGAGACGGCCTTGCGCGTTGACGGAAAGCTGGAAATCGAGGTTCGGAAGCGAAGGCGACGATCCGACGACGCCGACAGCGGCCTGCAGGTTTTCGGCGCGAACCGCGTTGACGATGTCGCTCGCTGAAAGACCAAGCTCGGCTGCCTTCGCCGGATCGACCCAGACCCGCATCGAATAATCGCCAGAGCCGAAGAGCTGCACGTCGCCGACGCCGTTGATGCGTGCAAGCCGGTCCTTGACGTTGATCACGGCATAATTGCGCAGGTACGTCATGTCGTAGCGATTGTTCGGCGACAGCAAGTGCACGACCATCGTGAGGTCGGGCGAGCTCTTGACGGTCGTGATGCCGAGCGCGCGCACGTCCGCCGGAAGACGCGGCTCTGCCTGCGAGACGCGGTTTTGAACGAGCTGCTGCGCCTTGTCGGGGTCGGTGCCGAGCCGGAACGTGACGGTCAGTGTCATCAATCCATCGGTCGTCGCCTGGCTGCTCATATAGAGCATGCCTTCGACGCCGTTGATCTGCTCTTCGATCGGCGTCGCGACCGTTTCTGCGATGACTTTCGGGTTTGCACCGGGGTAGTT
>JAEWCT010000014.1 GCA_023390485.1 Pseudomonadota bacterium | reverse complement strand
ATGCTGGAGCGCTCCGAGAAAATCGTAGCGATTGGTGTCGCCGGGTTTGCGATCGTAGCACTCGGACGTGATCACGGGCTTGCCCATCGTCATCAGTTCGCTGACCGTCACGAACTTGTAGCCCTTCGCCTTCAGTTTCGGAATGGCGATCAACAGGGCTTCGGCGGTATGCCAGCCGCGCCCGTTCGCATGATTGACGATGATCGAGCCGGGCTTTGTTTCGTTCACCATGGCTTCGGCTATGCGCGCTGCCGAAACGCGCGGCTCCGGATCGCCCGTCGCGACATCCCACTGGATCGCGAGCATGCCAGCATCGTTGACGGCCTTCATCGAGGCGTCGTTGCAGGCGCCATATGGAAAGCGGAAAAGCTTCGGCTGCTCGGGAATGCTGCTCATCGCCTCCGGCGATGAGGCAACGCACTGTTGCGCCGCGAGCCGGGCGCGCGCGTCTTCATAGGCCTTCTGCGGAGCGAGCACCTGCTGCGTCACGGCGGCAGGCTGCAGAAGGCGCAGGTTCGCATGTGTTTCCGTGTGATTGCCGATCTCGAACAACGGATCGGCCATCAACTGCTCCGTGCGCGATGCGTGGGAAACCATCCATTTCCCACCTGCAAAGAATGTCGCCTTGATGCCCTGCTGGCGCAGATAATCGAAGATCCGCCCATCGTAGCCAGCGATCTCTCCGCGTTGCTCGCAAAGGTCGAACGTCAGCGCGACCGCCTTCTCACCGGCTGGAAGCGTGACGCGGCGGATCGCACCGCGAAGCGCATCCGGAACGGGCGATGCCGGCGTGAACCCATTGAGCTTGATCGAAGCATCGAAGGTGCGATTGCCTTTGGCGGCTGTTTCTTCCCCCGGCACGGCGGCCAGCGCGCTCGGCGCAAAGCAGGCGTTGCGCAATTTATCGTTGCCTGCGAAGGCCGCGCTCGCGCCGAAACAAACGAACGCTATGCAGCTGACAATCCGCAACCGGTCGAACCGCTGGATCACGTCATCTGCCCTTGAATTCTGGCTTGCGCTTTTCGAGGAATGCGCGACGTCCTTCGGCATAGTCTTCGCTTTCGAAACATGCGGAAACGGCTGCATCGAGACGGGCCATATCCGGATTTTCAGGGTGACGCGAAATCTCGTCGATCACCTGCTTCGCGGCCGCCACCGATAAAGGCGCATTTGAAGCGATCTCCAGCGCAAGTGCGCGGACTGTCGCCTCGAGTTCGGTCTTCGGCATCAGCTGCGAGACAAGACCCATGGCCTCCGCGTCGGCAGACCTGAAACGGCGGCCCGTGAACAGGAGTTCCTTGGCACGCGCGGCGGGAACCGCGGCGAGTATCGGCCTCACCCAGCGGGCATTGTAGCCAATGCCAAGCTTCGCCGCCGGAATGGCGAACTGGCTCGCGTCGTCGGCAATCCGCATATCGCAACATAAGGCAAGCCCGAGCCCGCCGCCGAGACAAAAGCCGTGAATCATGGCGATCGTCGGTTTCGGGCAGCCGATGATGGCATTGAAGGCGGCGTCGTTCAGCGCGTCGTAGGTCTTGGCGGCATCGCCAGTTCTCGAATTCTCGAATTCGGAAATGTCGGCGCCGGCCGAAAACGCCTTGTCCCCGGCGCCACGCAAAACGACGACCCGGACGTCCGGATCGGCAACCGCCTTGGCGATCGCACCCGGGATGGCTTCCCACATGGAAGCCGTCAACGCGTTCATCCGTGCGGGGTTATCGGCGATGAGCCAGCCGATGGCACCGTCTTTGTGATATACGAGTGACGGGTTGGCGGCTTTCTCAGCTTGAGCCATTGTTCGGAATTCCTTTTATCCGGGGCGCCCACGCCAGTCGCAATAAAACGACCCGCGAACCGGGGCCAGGGCGGCAGATGCACGCGGTCCATGGAAAGTGTATATGTTAATGAGCGCGATTGATTGACCGCGGTTTACGCCGGCGTTAATCGGCAGTTGTTATTTTGGACCCGGTCCGCTCACGCGGGCTGCTGGACTTATTTCTCCGCGTTAGAGGCACGCCGTGTCGAACACAAAGACAGCCACTTCGAAGGTCCAAATCGTCGATCCGATCTGGGCCCAGATTCGCGCCGAAGCGGAAACCGCCATGAAGACCGAGCCGGCGCTCGGCAGCTTCATCTTCGCAACCGTGCTCAGCCATCAGATGCTGGAAGAAGCCGTCTGCCATCGGCTGGCTCAACGGTTGAATCATACCGACGTGGACGCGGGGCTGATCTCGCAGACCTTTCAGAGCGTGCTGTTGGAGCAGCCGGGCCTAGGCGCGATCTTCCGCGCTGATCTACAGGCGGTCTACGACCGCGATCCCGCGTGCACCCGCTACCTTGATCCGTTGCTCTATTTCAAGGGCTTCCACGCCCTCGTCACCTATCGTTTCGCGCACGCTCTTTGGAAGAGCCGCCGTTACGATTTTGCGCTCTACCTCCAAAGCCAGTCGTCGCGCATGTTCGCCGTTGACATCCATCCGGCCGCGCGGTTCGGCAAAGGCATCATGATCGATCACGCCACAGGTTTTGTCGTGGGAGAAACGGCCGTTGTCGGTGATAACTGCTCGTTCCTGCACGCGGTGACACTTGGCGGCAGCGGCAAGGAGACGGGTGACCGCCATCCGAAGATCGGCGATAACGTTCTGGTCGGGGCAGGCGCCAAGATCCTTGGTAATATCAAGGTTGGGCGTTGCTCGCGGGTGGCCGCCGGATCGGTAGTTCTGGCCGAGGTGCCGCCCAACGTCACCGTCGCCGGCGTGCCTGCGAAAATCGTCGGTAGCGCCGGCTGTGCCGAACCTGCCCGGTCCATGGAACAAGGATGGGTCGACGATTTCGGCGGCCTCTGAAATTCGACTAGGAGAAAGAAATTGAAGAAAGAAGAGCTGGCGCGTCTGCAGTCCTACCTTCGTAAGACGTTCGGCGCCTCCAATCTCGAGGTCAAAGCTCAGCCAAAGAAAGATGACATGGCTGAAGTCTTCATCAATGGCGAGTTCGTGGCGACGCTCTATCGTGAAGTTGAAGAGGGCGAGACGTCTTATCAATTCCAGATGGCGATCCTCGACATGGATCTGGAAGGCGTCTAGAGCGCAATCGGGATGACTCTCTACAACTTGAATGGCGTGGGGGTGAGCACACCCCCGAACGGCCTTTTCTGGGTCGCGCCGAACGCTGTCGTTCTGGGCAAAGTGAAGCTCGAGGAGGATTCGAGCGTCTGGTTTGGAGCGGTGCTCCGAGGCGACAATGAATTGATCAGCGTCGGCGCGCGATCCAATGTCCAGGACGGCTGCGTTTTGCACACTGATCCTGGCTTCCCGCTGACAATCGGCGAGGATTGTACGATCGGCCACATGGTAATGCTGCACGGCTGCACGATCGGCCGCGGCAGCCTCATCGGCATCGGCAGCATCATTCTGAATGGCGCTGAGATCGGCGAGGAAAGCGTCATTGGCGCCAACACACTGATACCTGAAGGAAAAGTTATTCCGCCTCGTTCGATGGTTCTGGGATCACCGGGCAAAGTCGTCCGTCAGCTGAGCGACGACGAAGTCCAGCGCTTCGGCCGTGGAGCGAAACGCTACGTCGACAAGTGGAAGCAATTCGCCACCGGTCTGACACCTCAGTCGTAGATCTCGATCCGAAACGTCGAGCGGTCGGCGTGCATAAAGACGCGCATAAAAAAGCAGGCCGGCGTCTGGGGAAACGCGCGGCCCGCGAACAGGTCCGGATTTGATCGGGGGATCGGAGGGGTCCGGCCTGCCAGGTTACCCTGAAAAGCGATAGCGTCTTAGGGCAGATCTCGCGTTGACTCGAGGATGCCCGGAGTGACCGATTGAACGCCCGACAGCGCAGCAGGCGTCGTAGCGTCGTTCGGATCGAGCGAGACCCAAACCTTCGGATCCATGTAAGACTGCCGCATCACGTAGTGATAGGGCGTCTGGTTCCAGAGACGAACGACGTCGACTTTGTTGTCGAGAATGAAATCGCCTTGGGTCGTCCGGGCCGTGAGAACGGCGTGCCCTTCATTTTTTTCGTCGCGAACGACCGTCATCAACAGCACGCTCGACGGCCAGCCGCGCGCGATCAGGCGATGCCGTTTGAGGAGAGCATAATCCTCGCAGTCGCCCCGCGTCTTCGGGAGCGTCCAGTACTCGACCACGCCGTACACTTCCATGTCGGTCGCGGGTTCGATTTCGTGATTGACTGTGCGGTTGATCTCGTCGAGCTCACTCAGGCTCTGAGGTGTCGCCTGATACCGCGCGTCGTCCGGCGATGTAACGATGCATTCTTGAGGCATGCGATCACAGAATGCCACAAAGCCGTAAGGTGGCTGCGAACTGCCGTAAACCCGCATGAATTCCGGAGCGCGCGTCGCGGGACTGATGACCGCTACCTGCTGAGCTGCCGCCGGCATTGCTGCCGCAAAGAAACTGACTGCCAAAGAAATGGCTACGCTACCGTACTTCATGAAACGCCCTCGAACACGGTACGATACATTACGCGAGACAGCTGCTTTTAGCATGAATGCCCGCCGTGGCATTCGCATCAAAGTTACATCCAAATTGAACTTTATGATTTTGGCAACTCGGCGAGCGATTTGAGGCATCACACAACCAACGCGTAACGATTATGGAAATCTTTCGCGCAACGCCTCAGGCGAAAGCAGCGAAAGAAATTGTAAACCAATGCCATGTCCGTGATGACGCCGAACGATAGCTCGCGTCCTCCCGGCGATCACGAGGCTTCCGATCGGCGGCCGTGCCGGAGTGCCGATAGAAGCGCCAGATGCCGAAACATCGAGCAATTCAACGTCAATTATGACGCCTTCCTCGACCCTCAACGTCGTCCGCCGTCCGCGAGTTCCGACACGTTCGTGAAGCCGTCCAGTCTCCTCCGGGAATTCGTCCCTGTTGATGAGCCACATGATTTGCGCCGCGAGCTTTTCGCGTTTGTGCTCCGTGACTTTAAAAGCGAATGCGAAGCCGTCGGGCATGAGCCGCGAAACCGTGCCTTCGAGGCCACCGAGATGTTCGAGATAAACGACGACGCGCTCACCGATTTCGGGCGCGTGGGGCGTTATGATTGCCGCGCCGCCAACCGATATGTCCCTCAGCCGGCAAGTGTATTCGCTGCGGTCTGCGCGCATGAAGCGGCCGGAAAGCTGCAGCGGCAGCCGGCGATGCTTGCGCAGGTCGCCCGCCTTCAGCGCATCGGCCTGCTGCAACACTTCTCGGAGGATGCTCGAATGCACGGCCATAGCCTACCCTTGGAAAAAACGGGGTGGGTTTCCTGGGCTTCCGCGCTGTCAACACTTGAACGCTGCCCGGTAGGACTATGCCGACGACCTCCTTAATGAAGTTCTAACCGGCGCATCATAATCGTCATGCGCCCGGTAAGGATATGACGGATAAGAGGATTAGCGGTCGGTGTTGAGACGGCTCAATCCGCCCTCGTAGACACGGAATTGTCGCCGGGCCGATCTCACAATTCTTGCCTCGCGCACGGTCGGATAGAATGGCGCCTGCCGATCCAGATTTTCGATCTCGCTTCGTGCCGCGCCGTCGGGCCAGATGAGTTTGTGCCGGACGAGTGAGCGATGCGGGAGCGGCACGAGGCCGAGCCATTGCGGACGGTTGATCGGCGCGACTGAGCCGAGATAGCGTTCGACGACATCGCGCGTGTGGACCAGCGGCAAAATAGTGATTTCGAACCCAGCCGAGCGGCCTTGCCCATCGTTTGCGGAAATCTCGAAGACGCCGACGGCAGCCTGCGACGTGATCACCGACATCTGACGCTGCAGTATGCTGGAAGCTTCCTCGTTGAAGAGACCGAACAGATTTTTCCCGCGGAGTTCCATGCCGAATGCTTCCGAGATACGCGTCCCGGCGAGCCGGAACCGCATGGTCGCGTAATCGACGCGTTCCAGAATGAACGTGTCCGGCAGTTGTTGGGCGATGGCCGAGGGCTCGATTTCGAAGCGCCTCGGCGCCGGGCGGTCTCCTCTGAGATCGTTCCAATAGGTAAACAGCGACTGGCTTACGGCTTCTTTCATGCGAACGGCATCCGGCAACAATTTCAACTTGGCCGGACGCGGGAAAGCCGCTCCGTACCATTTCGGCGCACGACGCTTGAGTGGCGGCCCCGACCTCCCCTAGGGAGCATCCTTCGTGCCAGCCGGGAGCATTCGGCCGAGGCCAGGGCATCCTGGCGTGTTGCCGGGGGCCAAGTGAACGGCTAACAACGGCCGTCCGGCAGGAGGATGCCGCATCGCATCAAAGTGGGACGCCCCAGTGAACCGAGAACCTATCTTTAACGTCCCAGGCGCGGTGCTCGCGACGCTTGCGGTTTTGATCGCCGTCCACGCCGCCATATCGTTTCTGACGCCGGATGACGCCAACTGGTGGCTGTTGGCTCTCGCATTTATTCCAGCACGCTATTCAGGTCTGGCGAACGAATTGCCGGGCGGCGATGTGTCGGCGGTCACGTCGTTCGTAACGCACATGCTCGTTCACGCCGACCTCACGCACCTGATTTTCAACTCCGCTTGGCTGCTCGCGTTCGGAGCCGTCCTCTGTGCGCGCCTCGGCAGCTTTCGCTTTTTGGCGTTTTCGATTGCCGGCGGAATAAGCGGTGCGCTTTTGTTTCTCGTCATCAATCCCGGACTGTTGGCGCCGGTCATCGGGGCTTCCGGCGCCATCTCCGCGATGATGGGCGGCGTCATGCGATTTCTGTTCACGGCGATCGATAGAGGCGAGGGCTATCTGCTTCGTGAACGCCCGTCGGCAATACCGCTGACAACGTTGAAAGAGGCCTTGCGAGACAAACGCATTGTGCTCGCGTCGGTGGCGTTTATCGCCATCAATTTGCTGGCAATCATCGGTTTCGGAAAATTCGGTGAAGCCGGCGATATCGCCTGGGAAGCGCACGTCGGTGGATATCTGTTTGGTTTATGCGCACTTGGCGCATTCGAAGGTGCAGCGCAAAATGAACCGCCCGCTTCACCGGAATTGGATTGAAGTCTTGCATTCCCTGCGAAATTGCCTCAGCCTTTCCTCAGCGCGCCGTAAGAGCGGGCACAATTAGGGTAAGAAAACGCAGCGTTATGCCGGCAGAAGACCAGGCAAGCTTGCGAAATCTGTAAGTCCTGCGCAAGCGCATCGCTTGGCCTTCGGTTCGGCACGACGTCCCTGAGTGGAGGCTGAACCAGTGATTATTGGACAAATACTCAAGTCAAAAGGCCGTGGTGTCATGACCGCGCGCCCGGATGACTCAATCCAGGAAATTGCCTTGCGGCTTGCGAGCCGTAAGATCGGCGCCATCCTCATTCTCGGCGACAGCGAAAACGTTGTCGGCATCATTTCGGAGCGAGACATCATTCGCTTGATCGCGGAGCATGGCGCGTCAGCGCTCACGATGCTGGCGCGGGACGGAATGACTCGCGATGTCGTCTCCTGCACGCGCGAGCACACGCTCGACGAAATTATGGAGACGATGACGAAAGGGCGCTTCCGCCATATTCCCGTTGTCGAGGACGGCACGCTTGTCGGCATCGTTTCGATCGGCGATGTCGTCAAGCATCACAACGCCGAAGTCGAGCTCGAGGTGACCGCAATGCGCGGTTACTTGGCGACGGGTTGAATGCTGTCGAGCGGAGCCGCTGCTTGTAGGCGCGCGCGGTCGGTTTGACTTGGCGCGCGTCGAGCATCGCGAGCTGGAACGCATGTTTCAATTTCGCGGACCATATCGTCGAGCTGACGCTCCACGGCCTGGATACCGCGCTCGATGGCTTCTTCCGCGCGATGAAAATCGAAGAGGCCGACATCCTGGAGGCGCGGCGAGATCATCGCGTCAGGCGGGTCACCGGCAAGGCGCGAACGGGCGATGCGATCCTGCACGATGTTGAGTGCGTCGACCATCACTGTCGAGATGCCCGGCGCGCCATCGCCTTTCCCGAGAATCTGACGTTGCAGCAGCGCGCGCACGCCGCGTTTGCCCTGCGGTTCGTCTTCGTGCGCGTGCAGCGCCTCTTCGCCTTCCGCGAACAGCGCTTCCGGCGTCGAAATAACGCTTCCCCGGCCGAGGATATCGAAATTCAAATTGACTGCGATGACGTACCGGGCCCCGAGAGCACGGCAAACCGAAACCGGAATGGGATTGACGAGCGCGCCGTCGAAGAGCCAGCGGCCATGCACTTTCACGGGTTTGAAAACACCCGGCAGCGCATAGGAGGCGCGGACCGCGTCGACCAACCGGCCGCGTGAAAGCCAATGCTCGTGGCCGGTCCCGATTTCCGTCGCAACCGCCGTGAAACGCGTTCCAAGATCTTCGATATTGCGATCGCCGAGATGCTGTTCGAGGCGCTCGCACAATCGTTGGCCGCTGATCAGCCCGGTCCCGGCAAAATTCAGATCGAGGTAGCCGAAAATGCGTTTCGGCGTGAGTTCCCGCGCCCAGCGCTCCAGGTTGTCGAGATGGTCGGCGGCATAGCAACCGCCGACAACGGCGCCGATCGAGGTGCCGGCAATAATGTCGGGTTTGATCCCGGCGCGCTGCAAAGCTCTGAGGACGCCGATATGCGCCCACCCGCGAGCCGCCCCGCCGCCCA
>JAEWCT010000004.1 GCA_023390485.1 Pseudomonadota bacterium | reverse complement strand
TTGTCACGGTATGCTAGAGTGCCCTTCCCTCAGGATACGCCCAATTCCCGGTATGACCGAATTTTTCACGCTTGCGCACTTTTCCGATGTGCATCTGCCGCCGGTTTTGGGGACCGGATGGCGGCATTGGAATACCAAGCGCGCACTCGGATATGTGAACTGGATTCGCAAACGGCGCCGTGTTCATCAAGGCGAGATCGCCGACAAGTTGCTCGCCGATGCGGCTGCGCTCCGTGTCGATCATATCACGATCACAGGGGATCTCATCAATCTCGGGCTGCCGCAGGAGTATGAAGCGGCGCACACTTGGCTTGAAAGCATCGGCCCGCCCGAGAACGTCACCGTCGTTCCGGGAAATCATGACATCTATTCGAGCCTCTACGGCGATCCCGGCGTCGCACGGTGGGCGGAATACATGGGGGGAGAGAACGAGACGCTCGCCTTCCCGTTCGTCAGGCGCATCGGGCCGATTGCACTCGTCGGGTTGAATTCCGCGGTGGAGACGCCGCCCTTTGTCGCCAGCGGTCGGCTCGGAGCTCATCAACTCGAGATCGCCGGCGAGCAACTCGCGGCACTCGGTGAAGAAGGCGTCGTCCGCGTCGTTCTCATCCACCATCCGCCGCTTCCCAATCTCGCGCCGCCGAGGCGGGCGCTGAGCGATGCGGCGCACTTCGCGCATCTCCTCGAACGGGGCAATGCCGAGCTTGTGCTCTACGGACACAATCATCAATCGCGCGTCGACTGGCTGCCGTCGCGTACGAAACCCATTCCGGTGGTCGGCGTCGCTTCTGCGTCGGCGGGTTTCGCGCATGGCAACGAACCCTTAGCGAGCTACAATCTCTTCACGTTCTTCAAAAACGGGACCGGGCTTCGCATTCGCCATGTCGTGCGCGGTATCGATGCACCCGATGCGCCCGTCAAAAAAATCAGCGAGACCGTTCTCACGCCGGAATTCTGATCGCGTCGACTGTACGATTGCTTTCTGAGCGGCCAAATGCCACGCGCGCGAACATCGTGCCCATATCATGACAGGGATGCCGCAAGCTGACGCACGCGCGCGATTTCCGAATACGATTTCGCGTCTCGCGCGTTGACGCTTACGCGTCGAGCACAACACCGGGCTCCGTTCGCACAAGCGTTGAGCAAAAAATCGCTCAATGGGCATTGTAACATTTACACGCTAGTGACTAAGCTTTGTGGTTGCCCAGTCGTTCTGCCGCGGCGTCACGGTCACACGCTTGCCCCCGGCGTTGATGATATGGAATCACGTTGGCCTTGGTTTCCGATTGGCCTGCGGGGAGCAATGCGGTTTGCCGAAATCTGCTTACATCAATCTTGCCCTTCAGGGCGGCGGAGCTCATGGCGCCTTTACGTGGGGCGTGCTCGACCGGCTGCTGGAAGATGAGACGCTTCAGTTCGGCTGCATCAGCGCGACGAGCGCCGGTGCCGTCAATGCGGTCGCTCTCGCGGCGGGATTAGCCGAAGGCTCTCGCGATAAGGCGCGCGAGAAAATGTACAAGATCTGGCACGCCGTTCACAGCGCGGCCATTCCGGACCTGACGCGGCTCAATCCCTTTCTCAATGGGCTCGTCCGGCCGTCGCACCTGACGACGCATCTCACGTCGATGCTGTCGCCTTACGAATTCAATCCGCTCGGATTCGATCCGCTGCGCCGGTTGCTCACCGAGCATGTCGATTTCGATTTGATCCGCGCGAAGTCGCCGGTCGAGCTGCTGATTGCGGCGACGCATGTCGCAACGGGAAGAGCGCGCCTCTTTCGCGAAAACGAGATCACGGTCGATGCCGTGCTCGCATCGGCGTGTCTTCCGGTCATGCATCACGCTGTCGAAATCGAGGGCGCGGCGTATTGGGACGGCGGCTTTTCGGCCAATCCGGATCTCGTGACGCTCGCGAGCGAAAGCCCGGTCGGCGATACGCTGCTGGTGATGGTCGCGCCGCGCGTCAACACGAAGTTGCCGACGACGGCGCGCGATATTTCCAACCACGCCAATCGTCTGACGTTCAACGCGCCGCTGCTGCGGGACATCGAGGTCATTACGGCAGCGCGCGAGACATCGGGACCGCTTCTCGCGAAGGGCCGTCTCGCGCCGATTTGCCGCCACCGTTTTCATCTGATCGATGGCGGTCCGGTGACGGGCGGGCTCAATCCCGAGACGACCGTCAAGCCTGACTGGGACATCATCACATACCTCCATGGTGCGGGGCGCGATTACGCGGAGAAGTGGTTAGGCGTTGCGCGTTCGGCCGTCGGCAGGCTCGAAACCATCGATCTGGTCAAGCACTTCTTCCCCGCCGTCGAGGACGGCATCACGTTCCGCGCGCCGGTCGTGGCGAAGCGGCCGGCCCTGAAGCGCGGCGCCGGTGGCAAACGCCAGAAGTAAGGGGCGATACGCTTTGCGCGATCAAGTCACGAGCCGCGCGTAGCCTTCGGCGACGGTTTCATCGAGCAAGCGCTTGTATTCGCCATAGGCCGGGTTCTTCGGCGATATCTCGCCGAACGCATCGGCCGCAAAGTTTTCGCGCTGGGCATAGAGGAGCGGCGTCGCGACCGGGATGAAGGTCGCGCGCTGCTTGTTCAGCGTCGTGATGATGCCGCGCATTTCACCGGCTCGATCGAGCTGCGAGACGACCACCATGCGCATGGCGCCTTTGGTGAGCGAGACGAGGTGGATAAAGCTCGACGACGCCGGAATATAGAGACGGCCGCGGTGAGAATA
>JAEWCT010000349.1 GCA_023390485.1 Pseudomonadota bacterium | reverse complement strand
ATCTATGCGTCTCTCGGCCGGGCGCTAAGACCTCTCGAACAGCTCTCCTCGGCGCTCGATCGCGTGGGCGAGGGAGATTACACGGCGCACGTCTCAGAAGACGGCCCCGATGATCTGAAACGCATCTATCGCGCCTTCAATCGCATGGCTGGGCAATTGCAGGATTCCGAGCAGCGGAACCAGCGGCTCAATGAACAGCTTTCGACCGTGCAAGAGGAAGAGCGTTCCGAGATCGCGCGCGATCTTCATGACGAAATCGGACCGTTTCTCTTCGCGGCGGATGTCGACGCGCAAGCAATCCCTTCTCTCGTATCGCGACAGGCTTCAGATGAGGTCGTCGATCGCAGCAAAGCGATCCGGCAATCGGTGCAGCATATGCAGGTGCATCTCAGGGGCGTGCTGAGCCGGCTGCGGCCGGCGCATCTGATCGATCAAGGCTTGGCGATCGCGGTCGAGCAGCTCGTCGCCTTCTGGAAGGCGCGGCGGCCGCAGATCGATTTTCAGATGGACATCGAGGACGAACGATTCCCGACGGTCATCGAAGAAGTGGCATTCCGCATCCTGCAGGAAGGGACAAGCAATGCCGTTCGCCACGGGCAGCCAAGCACCATAGGACTTAGCACGCGGCGGATGGGCGGGGTGCTGCGTATCGCCGTTTCCGACGACGGCTCAGGAATTACCGCAAAGACCACGCGAGGTTTCGGTCTCGCCGGCATGCGCGAGCGGGTTGCATCACTCGATGGGCGGCTCAGCATCAGCGATCAGGAAAAAGGCCAAGGTGTCATGTTGATTGTCGAAATTCCACTTCCTGCGGCTAGCGCGGACGGCAACAAGCACAAACCAATAACCACGAGTGCAGCATGAAAATTCTTATCGTCGACGATCACGGCGTCGTTCGTGAAGGCTTGCGCAAGCTCTTCGTTGCGCATTTCGAAGCGACCGTACTTGAAACGGCTGGCATCGACGATGCGCTGGCGGTCTATGCGTCAGAACGGCCGGATGTCGTCGTGCTCGACCTCAACCTCGAAGGCGCGGGCGGGCTCGAAGTCCTGAGGCGAATTACGTCCGTCGACAGCGCGGCGCGCGTCGTCGTTTTCAGCATGCACCATGAACCGCTCTACGCGGTCCGCGCGCTTCGCGGCGGAGCACGCGGTTATGTCAGCAAGAGCGCGCCAGTCGAGGAGCTGATCAGCGCAATTCGTAAAGTTCGCGCGGGCGAGCAATACATCGACCGTGATCTCGCGTCGAAAATTGCGGTCAGCCAGATCTCGTCCGACGATCCACTGCAGTCACTGTCCATTCGCGAAGTCGAGATTCTTCGCATGCTCGGACAGGGCAAGAGCATGACGGCGATTTCGGACAGCTTAGGGATTGCCTACAAGACCGTCGCCAACATCTGCACACAGATGAAGGTCAAGCTCGGAGTCGATCGCACCGCCGATCTCATCCGGCTCGCAATCGAGACGCTCAAGACCTAAAGAAAAAAGGCGCCGCAGCAAGCGGCGCCTTGGTTCTCTTTCGCGATCTTCGACGGCGGTCAGCCGCCTTACTTGGCACCAGCGGTGGCCTTGATGTTGTCGAGACCGGCTTTAAAGATGCCGGTGATCACGTCCTGGGCCTCTTTGTCGCTTTTGCCATTCGCGTCGAAAACGGCCGACCAGGCAAAATTGATTTCGTCCTGGTCGTCATCGTCGGGCGTCAGTGCGAACTGGGCCTGATAATTTTTGACCGGCAACGGACTCTCGATAATCTCGTAGCGATAGAAGTTCGGCTTTTCGTCGAGGAGCTTTTCCTTGATCTTGCCGCCGTCCTTAAGAGTCAGAATACGGAACTTCGTGTCACCCTCGGTGGTCTCCTCGCAGCTCGCAACGGCCGGATGCCAATCCTTGATCGCGCACCAGCCGCCAAACTTCGTCCAGAGCCTCGTCTGTTCGTCCTTCATCTTCGCCGGGTCAACTTTGAGTTCGAGCTTCTTGCCGACAGCGAGGCTTGCCGCTTGAGCGAGCGAAGCTCCGGCGAGCACGCCGGCGACGGTGCCGGCGAGCACAAGGCCATGTGTAAATTTCATTGATGCCACTCCCCTTCTTTTCTGCTCCCCGCTCCTACGAAAAAACGACGGCGGGCGGGTTCACAACCCTGTTACTATATTACGAGGGGAGTTTCGCATAGACGCAACCGCTTTCAGTTGAAAGCGGCGAAGGCGGTTTGGCCGCCCTTAGGCCGCCGCGGTGCGCGGGTGGGCTTTGGTATCAAAAAAAAGGGCCTGACTGATAATTGCCATGACGGTGTCGCGCTGGAATGGTTTCGAAATCAGAAAAGTCGGCTCCGGCCGTTCTCCCGTCAGGACTTTTTCCGGATAAGCCGTGATGAAGATGATCGGCACCTCGCGCTCGGAGACAATTTCCTTGGCCGCTTCCAGGCCGCTGCTGCCGTCGGCAAGCTTCACGTCGGCGAGGATGAGGCCCGGCATCTGACGCTTCACGGCATTGAGCGCCTCGTTCTTCGTCGTTGCGACATCCTGAACGGTGTGACCTAGACTGGTGACGATCGTCTCGAGGTCCATCGCGATCAGCAGCTCGTCCTCGATGATGAGGACGTTCGTCGCGACCTGATGCGCGATTTCCTGCCCCGCAATTTCGAGCAGCTTTTCGACCTCGGCCTCGTCAACCTCCAGAATGGCGGCGGTCTCGGCGGACGTGAACCCCTCCACCGCAACGAGCAGAAATGCCTGGCGCGGCAGCGAGCTGATGGAATTTATGCGCTTTTGTGCGGTGCCTATGGAATTCGGGGTTTCCTCGGGGGCGCCGCCATCGAGGCGGACCGAATTCCAGACTCTCAGGAATAAATTATAGAGCGCCACTCTCGGCGGCATGTTCGCCGGAAAATCGGACGGGGTGGAAACCAAGCTTTCAAGCAGTGTTGCAACGTAGGCATCGCCCGTCTGCTGAGCCCCCGTCAGCGTGCGCGCAAACCGCCGAAGATATGGCAAATGCACGCGGATTGTCTGGGCAATAGACATTTATTCTGCGCCTCCCGAACCAGTCAGAAGAACATTTTTCAGTTCTCTGGAACCGCCAACTCCGCCGCGTGTTTCAGCATGGCGGCCAATATACACCGAAACACCAACGAATGAGTAATCGGGATGGTTCCCCCACTGGAACAATTTCTCTCGCGCGACGTTCGTCGGACGAGCCCCCATCACAACTTTCCTCGAGGAGTTTGTCCCAATCGGGGCCAATCCAAATCTTCAAGGGCACAAGGCTATCATGCAGAAGCGCCTCGATATGCCGGATGATTGCGCACGGAAGGACGACGAGCTTCCGGAATTGACGCGCCATCCGGAACATGACGCTGCACGGCCCTCGGTTCCGAGGCTTCCAGGCTTCGCTGCTCAGCTTATAGGCCAGCGTATGCGTGCCATGTATAAAAACATTGCCCAGGAACCAATACCCGACGACCTCCTCAATCTCGTTCGCCAGCTCGAGGGCAAGGAGGATTCAGAGTGACGGAAACTCCAAGTTTCGGCGATGCCCTGATTCAGGCGATCCCAAATCTTCGGGCATTCGCTCATTCGCTCAGCGGCGATGCACAGCTTTCGAACGATCTTGTTCAGGAAACACTTCTCAAGGCCTGGACGCATAAAGATTCATTCGTGCCTGATTCCAATTTGAAGGCCTGGCTCTTCACCATTCTTCGCAACACGTATTTTACACATTATCGCAAATCGCAGCGCGAAGAGCTGGACGAGGATCATGCTGCGATGAACGCCAGCGTTCCGGCGACACAGCTGACGCATCTCGAATTCGACGACATGCAGAAAGCGCTGATGCGTCTCACCGCCGATCATCGCGAAGCGTTGCTGCTGATCACCGCCGAAGGCTTCTCCTACGAGGATGCAGCAAAGGTCTGCGGGTGTGCCGTCGGAACGATGAAGAGC
>JAEWCT010000325.1 GCA_023390485.1 Pseudomonadota bacterium | reverse complement strand
GACTACGGCCACTCATCGACCCTCGGCTACATCACCGGCATCCCGTATTTCTGGAACCTCGCGCCGAACTACGACATCACGCTCGACCCGCTCTACATGAGCAACCAGGGCCTGTTCATGAAGGCCGAGTGGCGGCACCGCCTTGCGAACGGCGAATACACCGTCAAGCTTGCGGGCATCGACCAGAACTTCAAAGATCTACCGGGCGATCCGGCGGCGAACGAAAAGCTCGATGGCTTCCGCGGCAGCGTCGAGACCCACGGCTTATTCTCACTGTCGAGTTGGTGGAAATTCGGCTGGGATGCGATTGTCGAAAGCGACGATCAGTTCCGCCGCTTCTACAAGCTCGACAGCGTTCTGGTTACCGATCGCGTCAATCAGGTTTACCTGACCGGTCAATCGGACCGGAACTACTTCAATGCGACGCTCTATCAGTTCGGCGGGCTGTTGACCAACGACACGCCGGAAACGGAGAGTTACACTCACCCCATCATCAACTACAATTACGTGTTCGCCGATCCCGTCGTCGGCGGCGAACTCAAGTGGAACACGAATGTCCTGAGCTTCACGCGTACGGACGGCACCGTCGTTGATGCTACCGGTCGCCAGCAAGACCAGAACATCAACCGTATCGTTACCGCGCTCAATTGGCGTCGCCGTTTCACCGACACCATCGGCATCAGCTATACGCCATTCGCAGATATTCGCGGCGACGTTTACCAATACGATAACGTCGTTGATCCCACGAGCGTAACATTACTCAATCCCGAGCAGGTGGACCCCACCACGACAAGAATAATTGGGAACGAAACCGTCACGCGCGGCGTCGTCGACGGCGGCTTGCTCGTCTCCTACCCCTGGGTTGCGAATACGAACGTCGGAACGCACATCATCGAACCGATCGCCCAGATCGTAGCGCACCAGGAAAGCCTGCCGCAGCGCCGTCTGCCCAACGAGGACGCCCAGAGCCTTGTTTTCGACGACACCAACCTGTTTGCGACGTCGAAGTTCTCAGGCTTAGACCGAATTGAAACGGGAACGCGGGTCAATGCGGGCCTGCAGTACACCTTCCAGTCCAACGACGGTGGTTACGCGCGCTTCCTGGCAGGCCAGAGCTATCAGCTAACGGGAGACAACGCCTATCTTTTGCCGGGCCGGACCGGCGAGGGCAACTTCGTCTTTAATCCCATTAACGGCCTTGAGACACAGAAGTCCGACTACGTCCTCGGCGCCTATTTCGCACCGATCTCCGATTTCAGGATCATTTCGCAGAGCCGGTTTAACGAATCCAACCTCGCTTTGAAACGCGAGGATCTCGCCGCGGTCGCCAAATACGGCCCGCTGTCGGCTCAGGTAGGCTATTCGTATGACGCCGACGCCCTCTTTACGGACCCCGAAAATCCGGACGTGATTGCCGTTTCGACGCCGCTGCAGGAAGTCCTGGGCGCGGTGACGTTGCAGCTGACCAACCGTTGGAGCGTTGGCGGCTCGACACGCTATGACATCGAAACCGGCGACTTCCGCTATGATAGCGTTAATCTCAAATACGCCGACGAATGCTTCGTCCTGACCGCCTCGTATATCCAGTCCAACTACTCCGACCTCTCGATCGAACCCGACCAGACGGTCATGTTGCGGTTCGAATTCAAGCATCTCGGAGATTTTGCGGCCTCGACCGGCAATCTGGACTTCAATATGGGCGGCGACCAGCGTACGAACTGATCCGGCTGGCGGCGCCTGCACCCCCGAACGAAGGGGGATCGGATTTTGGCCACTCTTGATGTGGATAAGCCCTCAGTCACCGGCCGCGGGCGCGGTATCCTGACGCCCAAGCCGATTCGGACTTATGGATGTCGTTCAAGCATGCCCTTGCCACGGACCAGTGCCGCTCAATTCTCAAGCCTCGCAGTACGATGCGCGCTCGCCGGCCTCGCAAGCGTCGCGCTGTCGTTCGCCGCAGCCGCACAAGGAGGCACGGTCGCGGTGACGGGCGATGGCACGTCGTCTCTGCCGAAGCCCGCAGTTGGTAATTCCACCGCTGACCCGTCCGCTGATGCTCAGGGCAAAGGCAAAAATCAGAAGAAGAAGCAATCGCCGAAGGCCGCTGCCGCCGAGGAGGCAGGCCGGGATTTGGCCGCGCCTTCCAAAGACCAGCGCGCGATAGCAGTGCTGGTCAATGACGAGCCGATCACCGGCTTCGAGCTCGAGCAACGGGCAATGATGCTGAGTGGCACCAACATTCAGCAGCAGGCGAAAGCCAACTTCGAGGCCATCGTCAAAAATCCGAAGACGTCGGAACGCCTCAAGGCGATCCTGCAGGAAACGGTTAAGGCCAACGAAGGCAAATCGCGCGAAGAGATCATCGCGATTTTCGAACGCCGCAAAAAAGAGTTTGGCATGAGTCTGCAGAAGCAGGCGTTTGAAGGCGCCAGGAACGCGGCGCTTCCAGCCATGAAGAAGCAGGCGCTCGAAGAGCTGATCGATGACCGGCTCAAGATGCAGGAAGCTAAGAAGCAGAGCGTCACGATCGAAGATGCCGAGGTTGACCGCATCGTCACCGGCATCGCCGAACGCAATAAAATGACGCTTGAGCAATTCACGAAGCAGATC
>JAEWCT010000314.1 GCA_023390485.1 Pseudomonadota bacterium | reverse complement strand
CCAAACCCGGCGCCACAGCCCAAAACCAAGAAGACGGGGCCGAAGGCGAACGCGCCGGCAGTCGACGGTTGGGCGACGACGACGACCAACCACTGAGCCGACGGGCGATTTAGCGATCAGACCGGCTTCAGAAGGACGTGCTTCTTCTTACCGAGCGAGAGCTTGATGACGCCGTTTGCGTCTGCGTCGGCTTTCCCGACGGTTGCCTTGTCGCTCGTCACCGTCTGATCGTTCACCTTCAGTCCGCCGCCCTGGACTTGCCGCCGCGCTTCACTGTTCGAGGCGACGAGGCCCGCCTTGACGAAGGCCGTCAAAACGCCAAGTCCTCCCGCTAGCTCGGCACTCGATATTTCGATTGTCGGCAGATCGGCGGCGAGCGTTCCCTGCTCGAACGTTTTGCGCGCGGTTTCGGCCGCAGCCTCAGCCTTATCGCGGCCGTGCAAAAGGGCCGTCGCTTCCGTTGCGAGAACCTTCTTAGCTTCGTTGATCTCGGACCCCGAAAGGCGTTCGAGTTTGGCTATTTCCTCGAGCGGAAGGAACGTGAAGAGCTTGAGGAAGCGGCCGACGTCGGCGTCTTCGGTGTTCCGCCAGAACTGCGAGTAGTCGTATGCGGAAAGCTGGGCCTCGTTCAGCCAGACGGCGCCGGCGGCGGTCTTGCCCATCTTGGCGCCCGATGCGGTCGTCAGCAGCGGGCACGTCAACGCGTAGAGCTGCTCCTTGACGCCCATCCGGCGGCCAAGGTCGATGCCGGTGACGATGTTGCCCCACTGGTCCGAGCCGCCCATCTGCAAATTGCAGCCGTAGCGGCGGTTGAGTTCGACGAAGTCGTAGGCCTGCAGCAGCATGTAGTTGAATTCGATGAAGGACAGCTCCTGGTCGCGTTCGAGCCGCAGCTTGGCGCTGTCCATTGTCAGCATGCGGTTGACCGAGAAGTGGCGGCCGACGTCGCGGAGGAAGCCGATATAGTTCAACGGCGCCAGCCATTCGGCGTTGTCGACCATCAGCGCATCGGTCCTGCGATCGCCGAACTGCAGGAATTTCGCAAAGACCTGCTTGATGCTGTCCTTGTTGGCTTCGATCTCCTCGACCGTGCGCATCACGCGCGTCTCATCCTTGCCGGAGGGATCGCCGATGCGCGTCGTGCCGCCGCCCATCAGGGAGATCGGCTTGCCGGCTCCGGAGGTCTGCAGCCAGCGCAGCATCATAATCGACAGGAGATGGCCGATATGGAGCGACGGCGCGGTGCAATCGTAGCCGACATAGGCGACGATGCGGCCTTCGCTCGCCAATTTATCGAGGCCTTCGATATCCGAGCCCTGGTGGACGAAGCCGCGCTCGGTCATAGTCTTGAGAAATTCGGATTTCGGTGTCGTCATCGCAATTCTTGGCTTTCGCTTGTGTGGCCGCGGGCAACACGTACGAGCCGTATCGCGGGCGGGCGGCACCTTGCACGGGAAGGCGCCTATGAGCAAGTTGATGCGGGCGATCGGGCTGATGAGCGGCACATCGCTCGATGGGGTGGACGTCGCCCTTCTGGAGACGGACGGTGAGGACGTCGTCCTCCGTGGCCAGGCGCGCACCTATCCGTACGACGACGCCATGCGCCGGCTCCTTATCAATGCGATTGCGGATGCCGCTGGTCTCGCGTCGCGGGATGAGCGGTCGCTCTCGCTGGCAGAGGCCGAGCGGGCCCTGACCGAGCGACATGCTGTCGCCGTCAGCCAGTTTCTCCAGGACACCAAGATCGACAGGGCGTCGGTCGACGTCATCGGGTTTCACGGCCAAACCGTGCTGCACAGGCCCGAGGTGGGGCTGACGGTGCAATTGGGGCTCGGAGAGCTTTTGGCAAACTTCACACGCTGTCCGGTCGTTTACGATCTGCGCGGGGCCGATGTCGACGCGGGAGGGCAGGGTGCGCCGCTTGTTCCCGTTTATCACCGAGCCCTGACCGCTAAGCTGCCGCAACGACCGGTCGCGGTCGTCAACATCGGCGGGGTGGCGAACGTGACCTGGATCGGCCGTGACGGCGGTCTCGTCGCGTTCGACACGGGGCCGGGAAATGCGTTGCTCGACGATTGGATGGCGCGCAAAACGGGTGCGCATCTCGATGCCGGCGGAGCGACTGCGGCTCAGGGCAAGGTCGACGAGGAGGCCATCCGGCTGTTTCTCAGCCATGGATACTTTGCCGATGCGCCGCCCAAATCGCTCGACCGGAACACATTCGTCATGGATCGGATCGATCGTCTCTCGGTGGAAGACGGTGCGGCGACGCTTGCCGCTTTCACGGCACGCGCCATCGCCAAGGCGCGTGAGCACATGCCTGTCGAGCCCGAGCTTTGGATCGTTTCCGGCGGCGGCCGGAAGAACCGCGCGATCATGCGGATGCTCGCCGAGCAGGTTCACAACGCCGTCGTGCCGGCGGAGACCGTGGCGTTTGACGGCGACGCTCTGGAAGCGGAAGCGTGGGCTTATCTGGCCGTCCGCTCGATACGCGGCCTGCCGATTACGTTTCCAGGAACGACGGGAGTCGCGGTGCCGATGAGCGGTGGACTGCGGGCAGATCCCACCGCTCACGTCGTGCATTAGAAAGGGCTGGCGCCGCGGTTATTCGTCGTCGCCATCGTCGTCGCCGGAGGCGGCGGCTGCCGGGGCGCTTTGGGATTCCATCCGCTCGAGTTCACGCTGACGCTGACGTTCGCGCTCGCGTTCCCGCTCGCGCTCCTTGTTGCGTTCGCGATCCAACTCGAACTGGATCATTCGGTCGTCGAGGTAGGATCCAACGATGCCTCCGAGTTCCTCGGTCTTGTTCTCGAAGAAGTGGTTGGCGCC
>JAEWCT010000293.1 GCA_023390485.1 Pseudomonadota bacterium | reverse complement strand
CTGATATGCCCATCCGATGGCACTCCCCGAGCTTAGCGCCCGCCATTTTACACCGGATTCACGCTCAATTTGCCACCATTCGCGATCATGTTTATGAGCGAACGGGTGTATTCCATATACGTCTTTTGGCGTATCTGAGTTCATAGAGCGGAGTTTCAAAACGCGCGCGGGCATTCGACTACGCCATAGGCATGAGATGTGGCGCTTATCGTACCCGGTGTATGGTGGCCGCACCTCAATGCTCCGCGTGCTGGGTATCTCAGATGTCATCAATCGATGTTGCGATTCCCTGCTATCAATATGGCCGGTTCCTAAGAGAGTGCGTATCGAGTGTACAGTCGCAGGGCGTCGACAATCTTCGCATCCTGATAATCGACAACGCATCGACCGACGATAGCGCCGACGTTGCTCAGGCTTTAGCTGACGATGACCGCCGCATCGAGGTCATCGTCCATCCGAAGAATCTTGGACAGCACGCGAGCTACAACGAAGCGATCGACTGGGCGAACGCCGACTATTTTCTTTTGCTCGATGCCGATGATCTGTTGATGCCAGGATGCCTGTCGCGCGCCATCGCCATCATGGAGCGCCAACCGAGCGTCACGATCACTCACGGCAGAATAACCAATCTGACGCCCACTGGCCTCGAAGCGATTATTGCCGAACCTGAAGCACCGACTTGGGAGATCATCCCCGGCGCAACCTTCATTAGACAAGCATGTGAATTCCCCGCCGATATGGCTTGCGCTCCGACGGTGGTCAGGCGGACTGCCGCTCAAAAGCGTGCGGGGCACTATCGTAAGGAACTTCCATACACCGACGACGTCGAATTATGGCTCCGTATCGCGTTGCAAGGCGACGTGGCGCGAACAGATGCAACACAGGCTGTTCGACGCATTCATGCGCAACAGGCAACTACCTCTTTTCGCGACAATCCTATCAACGATCTAAGGGAGCACGAGGCCGCTTTCGCCAGCTTCTTTTCCCATGAGGGTCAACAGCTGAAAGATCGCGACCAGCTTCTTAAATTGGCCCGGCAAAACATCGAGGATCATGCTTATTGGTCAGGGCTGTCGCATGTTGTCCGTGGCTACCGGCGTGAAGGTCTGGACCTGCTTCGCTTTGCAAACAGGAGCGCGCCATTCGGCTTGCGCCACCCCCCTCTACGTTTTCTGAGAACGCACAGCAGAGCTGTTTCTCGAGCGCGCGAGATCCTCGCGCAATTTAGCTTCACGCGCCAAGAACGGCCGGGTCTACATGAGCGTAGCTAAACCTTCATCCCGTGCCAGAATAGCAGCACTTAACATTCGCGTTGCACCTGCGAGTGGTAACGCCAAAAGGCCAATGCGACTCGGCCTTTTCGGCCTTTTCGGAACCGGCAACTTCGGCAATGACGCATCGCTCGACGCCGTCTTATCGTTCATACGGCGGCAACGCCCCGATGCGACTGCCATGTGCATATGCGGGGCTCCCGAAATCGTCGGCCCCTACTTCGGTATTCCCACGACAAGAATAAATTGCCGGCAACCAAAAGGATGGAAGGCAACGCTCAACCGCTTTTTTGGCGATGTCCCTCGCGAAGTTGCTTCGACGGTGAATGCATTGCTTCAACTTTGGCGCCTCGACCTGATCATTATTCCGGGGACGGGCATACTTGACGATTTTGGCACCGGTCCTTTTGGAATGCCGTATGCCTTATTTCGTTGGTGCCTGCTTGCGCGCCTCATTGGAACAAGGGTTCTATTCGTAAATATCGGGGCCGGTCCGATCAGACATCCACTAAGCCGCTTCTTTATGAAAAGCGCAGCGCACTTGGCGAAGTATCGCAGCTACCGGGACGACATTTCACGCGAGTATATGAAAAGCATCGGGGTCGATGTGAAAAACGATCCGGTTTACACGGATGTGGCGTTCGACTTGCCGTTGCCGCCTCAGGTTTCACGAGTTCCAGATCCCAGGCCACGGATCATTGGCGTGGGTCTCATGTCCTACAACGGATGGCGCGGCGACATTACGAAGCAAACCGACGTTTACGACGACTACATATTCAAGATCACGCAATTCGTTATGCGCGTTTTAGAAGAGGGATTTCACGTACGTCTGTTCTCGGGCGACGAACACGATAGCGGCGCGATGATCGCGCTGGCAGAGCGACTCCTGCGTGATATCCCAAACCGTCTGAATGATAACCTGATCGTGGAGCCGGCTCATTCCATTTACGACGTCATGAAGCAGATTGCTGATACTGAAGTCGTCATAGCAACGCGTTATCACAACATCGTAGCGGCGCTGATCATGAACAAGCCGACGCTTTCAATCGGATACGCAGCAAAGAACGATGTCTTACTCGGCCAGATGGGCCTTGGAGACTATTGCCAGCACATTGAAAGCATCGACTTGGAGCTGTTAATGCTCCAATTCCATAAGTTGCTTGCGAACCGCGACCTCCACGAAAGAATTCTTGAGAAGACAAATCTGATTTTCCGTCAACGCCTGCAGCACCAGCAGGAAGAACTTCTGAGGGATTTCTTTCCCGGAGGCCCGGACCTCTATCCGGCTGTCGTGAGCCCCGCATCGCCGCGGATGCGATTGCAACCTGAGTTCGACGATGCCAACAAATAGCGCGTTCTCCGTCGTCGTATCGACCTTAGGCCGCTCGGATGAGCTCTCCCCGCTCCTCTCGAGCTTGCGGCAACAATCGAACACTGAGTTCGAGGTCATCATCGTGGATCAGAATGATGACGATCGGTTGCGGAGCGTGCTCGCACAGCAAAATATGCAATGCGCGATCAAACACATTAGGGCCCCGGGAGAGCGCGGATTGAGCCGCGGCCGGAATCGCGGATGGAAAGTATCGCAAGGTGATTTCGTCGTGTTCGCGGACGACGACTGCTGGTATCCTCCCGAGCTTTTCGCGAAGGTCGCGCAAATATTCAGCGAGACGGGCGCCGACATCGTTTGCGGACGCGCCGCAGACGAACATGGGCGCAGCATCAACGGCCGATACGAAGCACGGAAGCAATGGATCGATCGCCGGAATGTTTGGACGACCTCCATCGAATGGATGGTATTCTTTCGCCGGGACGTTCTCGAACAACTCGACGGTTACGACGAAACCATCGGAGTCGGGGCAGCAACGCCTTGGCAAGCGGCAGAAGGACAGGACATTCTTTTAAGAGCCCTGGATGCCGGACACAGCTGCTATTTCGATCCCGACATCTACGGGCATCATGCTGAACTAAATATATGTCAGCCGGACAAAAGCATGCGCCGCAAGGCGCTCGGCTACGCGCGCGGCATGGGCTTCGTCTTGCGCAAAAACCGATTCGGTATCGCGAGCGCCGCCAAGTGGATTGCGCGTCCCACCGTAGCCGCGTTGCTGTATACATTCAAATGGCAGCCCCAACGCGCGCTTTATTATGTCAACGTCGCGCGCGGCCGCTTGGAGGGCTTTCTTCGAATATCCCGCATGAACCAGACCGATCCCTCAAAACTCGGATGCGTGCGGCCGGCGTTGCGGATCGGAATCGGAATCGCGACGGCGGGCCGCACCAAAGTTCTGAGCGAAACGCTTCGTCTCATCGCGAAGCAAACGGAGCTTCCCGAAAAGGTCGTGCTTTGCCCCATGGCGGCATCCGACATAGAGCCCGATGTCCTTGCGTCACTTCCCTATGAAGTTGTTCTAGTAGAATCAAGCTCCGGGCTTACGGCGCAACGCAACGCCATACTCTCCCGAGCGGCGGACCTCGATGTCATCGTTTTTTTCGACGACGATTTCTTTCCCGCGCCCAACTACCTTACCAACGCAAAAGCGCTGCTTCGCGACAACCAGAGCATTGTTCTCGCAACTGGGGTTCTGATCGAGGACGGCATACACGGCCCGGGCCTTGATCCCGACATCGCGCGCGAGAAGCTCTTGTTATCCACTCCGCCACTTTACGAGCGGGAGAAAGAAGAGACCTATTACGGGGTGTACGGCTGCAACATGGTCGTGCGCCTCGCACCTGTTCGCGAAGCGCACCTTCGCTTCGACGAGGTGCTTCCGCACTATGCGTGGCAGGAAGACATTGACTTCAGCCGCCAGATGGCTCCCTTCGGGCGGATCGTACGGTCTCCGGCGCTCACCGGAATTCACCTTGGAACGAAGCGCGGCCGCACTTCAGGCGTACGCTTCGGGTATTCGCAGATTGCCAATCCGATCTACTTGATGCGCAAAGGAACAATGTCGGTGCCGTTTGGGCTCCGCACCATGATGCGGAACTTGGGGGCCAATCTCGCGAAATCCTTAGCGCCCGAACCTCATGTCGATCGCATGGGACGCTGCGCCGGGAATTTCTTAGCGATCAAAGACATTTTCCGGGGTTGTTTGCACCCAAGTAGAATTCTTCAGATGCGATGAACTCGCACCATGTCGCCGTTTAATCGGACTTCAATAACGGGGCCGGCCTCTCAAACTTGATGGCGCCTGCACCCATAGATCGCGGCTAGGCAGCTTTGATGATTGACACGCCGACGTCGCTCAAAGCACTGGCGATGTCTTGCGGCGGCTCTCTTTCGGTGACGACGCGGCTCACAGCGTCAAGCGAAGCGACTTTTATTAGGCCGCCGCGGCCAAACTTCGAAGCGTCGGCAAGAACCGTTATCGAACGAGCTTGTGCAATCATCGCTCGGGCAACGTCCACTTCTCTAAGATCGAAATCGAAAATGCCGTCTGTCTCGATCGAGCCGACGGCCAGCACCGCATGGCTGGCATGAAAATGGCCGATCTGCTCGATCGCAAGCGGGCCGAGGTTTTCCGTCCCGTCAGCGCGATATTCACCGCCTATCAGAAACGTCGCGTTGGAAGGGCTGCGCGCCGCGAGTGCTGCGATGGCCGCCGAATTAGTGATGATGGTCAAACCGCTTGCCGAGGCCAACTCTTCCGCGAACAGCAATGTCGTAGTGCCGGTATCGACAAACATGGTGTCGCCCGGCTCGAAAAGCTCGATGGCCCGCCGTGCGATAGCGCGCTTGGCTTCCGTATTTTGCAAAAGACGGCCTTGAAAGGGGCCTTCTACGTCTGTCTCGGGAGGGCGCGGTTCGATGAGTGTTGCACCGCCATGAATCTTACGAATGCGACCGCGCTCGGCAAGGCCCGTGAGGTCGCGGCGGACCGTTTCCTTTGACGTTCCAAGCAGTTCGGCCAAGACATCGACGGTCACGCGCTCGCGTTCGCGGACCATTTGTTCAATTCGCTCGCGGCGAGCCTCCGGGCGCATACCCACTGTTCGTTCGGTCATTCTATTTGACTGTTCGGTCATTCTAGCGGAGCATATGCCCGCTTGGGCAAAATTTGTCGATAAATCACGACCGAAGTCAACAACTGGGGGTTGAGCATGGGTCACGACGAAGACACCAAAGTCCTCCACTCCATGGGCTACGCGCAGGAACTGTCGCGGCGCATGGGTGCGTTCTCGAATTTTGCGATCTCGTTTTCGATCATCTGCATTCTTGCGGGTGGCATCACGTCTTTCCCGCTGGCCATGGCGACGGGCGGCGGCTTCGAAGCGACCTTCGGTTGGATCGTCGGTGGCTTATTCGCTCTTCTCGTCGCGGCGTCTCTCGGTCAGATCGCTTCGGCCTATCCGACAGCAGGGGCGCTCTACCACTGGTCTTCGATCCTCGGCGGTCGAGGGTGGGGCTGGGCAACGGCTTGGATCAATCTGCTCGGTCTGATCTTCGTCGTCGCGTCGGTTGACGTCGGCGTGTGGCAGCTATTCCGCGACCTCGTGGTGTCGGGCGTGTTCCATATCGACGTCACGACATGGACGGTACAATCGACAGATCCTCTTCCGGCGGGAATGACTCTTGACCAAGTCAACGCCATCAATAACCACGCCTACTACGTGCAGGTCGCGGCAGTGACCCTCATCGTTGTCGTGCAAGCGCTCGTCAACCACTTCGGCATCAAGCTCACGACGCTACTGACTGACTTCTCCGGCTATCTGATCCTCGTTGTCGCTGTTGTACTGACGGCGATGTTTTTCATCTGGGGCGCCGGCAATTACTCGCATGCATTCACTTTTGCCAACAATACGGGTGATGCGGGCGGCGGCTACGTGCCCGCGGCACGGACGGCGGTTGTAGCGTTTCTCGTTGGTCTTCTCTATCCGCTTTATACGATCACGGGCTTCGACGCTTCAGCGCATACGTCCGAAGAGACCAACGACGCACGCCGCAGCGTACCGAAGGGTATGCTGCATTCGGTGTTCTGGTCGCTGGTGTTCGGCTTTGTGATGGCGCTCTCGTTCGTCGTTGCGAGCCCAGATCTTGCGGCGACCGCCAAGGACGGAGCCGCCGCATGGTTCAACATGTTCAACAATCTGCCGGCTCCGACATGGCTGAAGGACGTCATCGCAATCTCGATCGTCGTGGCGAACTTCATCTGCGCACTTGCGGGCCTCACGTCGACATCGCGCATGATCTACGCTTTCGCCCGTGACGGCGGACTGCCAGGGTCGGGTGTATGGCGTCGTGTCAGTCCGCAATGGCGCACGCCGGTTCCGGCGATTTGGCTCGGCGCGGTGCTCTCAGTTGCCGCCACGCTCTACTCACCGGCCTTTGCCGCCCTCGCGGCCGGGTGCGCGCTCTTCCTCTACGTCTCCTACGCGATGCCGATTGCGGCGGGTCTTTTCGCGGAGGGCAAGACGTGGACGGAGTTCGGACCTTTCCGCCTTGGTGTCTTTTCGAAGCCGATGGGCTTCCTGGTGGTGGTCGGAACTTTTATTCTGGCGTACGCAGGCATCCAGCCGCCATTCGACATTCTGATCAACTATGCGATCGGCTTGATCGTGCTGCTGATCGTCTTGTGGTTCGGACTTGAATCTCGTCGATTCAAAGGTCCGCCGATCGGCGCCGAAATCGCCAAACGGCAAGCGGAAATCGCGGCGGCCGAGAAAGCCGTCGGCGAGTCCGCTTAAGCACGAGACTAGCGAATGCCGTGGGCTTCAAAGCCCGCGGCTTTTTTATTTCCGTTAGGGCGCGTGAGTGTCTGCGCGCCGAATGGCAAAGGACAAAAGAAAATGTCTGTTGCGGACGTCG
>JAEWCT010000156.1 GCA_023390485.1 Pseudomonadota bacterium | reverse complement strand
GTTCATGGACGCGCCGTTCGGGGGCGGAGTGAGGGCCGCTGCACCGTTCGCTTGCGGCTTGGCGCCGGTGGGTGCGGTCGCCGTTTTCTGGCGTTGGCGCACCACGGATCCCGACGGCAGCGCGGCCTGCTTCGACTGCGCGGCAAGCTTGGCGGGAGGCGCCGTCTTGTCGTCCGGCGATGCCGCCTTTGCCGGAGCGGCAATTGCGCGCGCGGGCTTCTGTGCAATCTCCTTGGCCGGGCTTTTCGTCTTCGGCCGGAAGAAGCCACGCGGCTGCATCTTCCGCTCGGAGCGGCGAACCATTTTCAAAAGTTGCGAGACGGCACGGTCCGGGATCGGCTCGCCGAAATGATAGCCTTGGGCATATTCACACCCAATCGAACGAAGGAATGCCGCTTCGTCGGCGCGTTCGACGCCTTCGGAGGCAATCGTCTTCGAAAGCTCGTGCGCCAACGCGACCATCGACCGGACGATCGCGGCGCCCTCACCCGTGCCGCCGCCACGAATAAGCTCGCTTGAGATCTTGATCGTGTCGAACGGAAAGCGGTGCAAATATGCGAGCGAGGAAAAGCCCGTGCCGAAATCGTCCAACGTCAGCTCGACGCCCGAACCGCTCAACAGCTTCAGCACTTCGACTGCCTGCTCGGGATTATCCATGAGCAGGCTTTCGGAGATCTCCAGCCGCATCGTTCCGACGGGTGCGATGTTGCGGCCGAGAACGTGACGGATTTCCTGCACCGACTCGGGCCGGAAGAGTTGCCGACCGGAGACGTTCACGGTCACGAACAGCGGCCGCTCGGACCGCGGCAGCTCCAATACCCAGCGCGCCACGTCCTTCGCTGCGCGCAGCAAGAGATGCGACGTGAGCTTGATCAGAAGCTCTGTATCTTCACTGTCGGCGACCACTGCGAGCGGATTTACGAGTCCGAGCTTCGGATGCTCCCAGCGGAGTTGCGCTTCGAAGCCTGCAAGCTCCTTCGTCGGCAGATAGACGATCGGCTGGTAGAGGACCCGAAGCTGACCCTTTTCGATGGCGCGCGCGAGATCGCCTTCGATGTCGTTGTCGAGGAGACGGTCGCGCCGCATTCCGGGCTCGAAGACCTCAATTCGATCCGAGCCTGCCTGCTTCGCGCGGTACATCGCGAGCTGTGCGTCCTTCAGCAGATCGCCGTCGGCTCCCTGCGTTCCGTCCCAAAGGGCAATGCCCATCGATCCCGTCAGCACGACTTCCTGGTTCGCGAGCGGTATCGGCGCGCGCAGCGAACGGCGCACGCGTTCGGCAAGCGCCGGAAGATTGCGGGCTTCGCGCTCGCCGGTGAACAACAGAGCGAACTGATCGCCGCCGACGCGCGCAACCGTATCTTGCGGTCCGAGATGGCGTTGGAGGCGGCGCGCAACGGTCAACAGCAGGCTGTCGCCGCGCACGAGCCCCAAGGACGCGTTCGCACTCTTGAATTTATCGAGATCGATGTAGATCACCGCGGGCTTCACGGTGTTGTCGGTCTTGGCGCGAACCATGACCGCCTTCAGGCGATCGAGAAACAGCTCACGGTTCGGAAGACCGGTCAGGCTGCAATGGACGGCGTCGTGCAACAACCGCTCGTGCGCGCGCTTGGTATCGGAAACGTCTCGCAACAGGCCGACACACCGCAACGTCCGGCCGTCGGAGTTCGGCACACTGGCCGCTTCAAGCTCGAACCAACGCCAGCTGTTGTCGGCGTGGCGCAAGCGGAAATCGCTCTTGATCCTGATGCCGGAGCGTTCCTGAGCCGACATCAGCGTGACGCGGAAGCGTTCCTTGTCGGTCGGATGGACGTGCTTCAGGAACTCCTCGACCTTGGCCGATAGCTCGCCCGGCATCAACGACAGCGCGACCTCGACTTCGGGACCGACTTTGATTTCGTCGCGGCGGATGTTCCATTCCCAAACGGTCGATCCGGATGCGGCAAGGGCCAGCGATCGTGCCTGCAGTTCCGACGGCGCGCCTGCATATGAGGTATCAGCTGAGCGGAACGCGAACTGCGTTACGGTGAAGCCCATGAGGATGACGACGAGGACGAGGCCCGCGACGAGACTTGCGACGACGACGTCGCCCGACATCCGTCCGCTCAGCGTCATTCCCGTTGCAAAGATCCAGACAAGGAAGAGCAGCCACGTGGGCACGAGCGAGAGCGCGCGGTCCTGACCTTTCATCGCCAGGAAAACCGTGAAGAGGCCGCCGACACCGCCGATCGCCAGGAATGAGAGCCGCGCGAACGTCGCGGCAAGGCGAGGATCGATGACAGCGACGGCAATGAGTGTCAGCTGCGCCACCATCCAGACGCCGATCATCATCCGGACGAGACCGTGCCATAACGCGAGGCGCAGGAACGTTGTGAGGAAGATGACGAAACTCGAAGCCATCGCGGCTTCGCCCGCGGCGCGATAGACGGCATTATCCTCCGGCCGCAGGTTGAACAGCTTGTGGAAGAAACCGAAATCGACGCAGAGGTAGGTAAGCACCGTCCAGGCGACGAGCGCGGCAGCCGGAAAAATCAGTTTGTGATTAGCTGCGAAAATCGCCGTCAGAAAGATCGCGAGCAGGCCAGTCAGGCCCAGCATCGCACCGTTGAAGAGCTGGCGGTCGCGGCTTTTGATTTCGTAGTCGATCGGCTGCCAGAGATACATGCGCGCGTAGCGCTCGCC
>JAEWCT010000135.1 GCA_023390485.1 Pseudomonadota bacterium | reverse complement strand
CCCTTTGTCGCGACGGGGTTCGCCTTAGTATCGGCGAGCGCAACCTTTGTGGTTTTCGCCGGCGCGCCCGCCGCAACCGTCGTCGTGTTGCTCCAGCTCGATGTTTCCGGCGCGGTCGCGGATGTCGAAGCCGTCGTCACCGTGCCACTGGCCGCAGGCGGCGGCGGAGCGGCGGACGATCCGCCCCCGAACATATTCGAGAAGAAGCCGCTCACGTTCCCGGGAATCGCGCTGACCGTCTGGCCGAAGGAAGATCCGGACGACGCTGGCGCGGGCGCAGGCCCATCCGATACCGTTGCGGACGCCGCCGACTGGAGGCTCGTATCGCTCTGCGCGCTGCCGGCGTCCTGGCGCGTGATCGTCGCCGCCGTCCCATCGCCGGAACCACTGCCACCCGAATTCTGCTTACCCGCTGCCTCGGCAATCGCCGCCGCCGAAAGTCCTGCTGAACCGGCAATAGGACCAGGCGCAGGATTTGCGACGACATTGGCGCCCGTCGCAGCCGGCGCCGCTGGCGTTGCAACAACTGCCGGACGGTCGGGCGTGCTGCCCGTATCCGGGAGACCGGCCATCCGATAGGCCTCCGAGCGCTCGGCGACAGCCGATTTCTGGTCGCTCGGGCTAAGTCCGTTTTTCAGCCAAATCGCGCTTGTGAGATCCGAGATCGCGAGCCCCGCCTTGTTGTCGCGCTTATAGGCAAGGCCGCGCGTGTAAAGGGCTTTCGCCATTTCAGAAGTGGAAAGCACACCGGCTTTGACGGCGATCGTCAGCTGGCCAATGGCGTTCTGATACCGGCCAGCGGCGTACTCCTTCAATCCGGCGTCGTAGGCCTTGTGCGCTGCTGCGGCTGCGGCCGCCTTCTGATCGGCGTCACTGCCGTCGCCACCTTGACCGCCCTGCGGCCCCTGCGCCTGTGCAGGCTTGTTGCCGGATTTGGATTTCGCAGCCTCACCGGCCGACGGCCACCCCGCCAGAGCACCAGCGAATACGCACGTCACCATGGCAGCGAGCGCCAGTGGGCGCGCCAACACCTGGAACTGCGTCATTGTCCGTACCTTCCCCAATGGTCACGTTCTAGATCGCGCAACCCTCCTCAAGGTATTGCAATCATTTGAACGAGGCAAATTGTGGGCCCCCGCCCCTCTATACCGGCCTTTTTGCCGGTTATTCCACAGTAACCGACTTCGCCAAATTCCGTGGCTGATCGACGTCCGTCCCCATCAGCACCGCCGTCTGGTAGGCGATGAGCTGAGTCGGAACAGCATAGATCATTGGCGCAACAAAAGTGTCGACCTTCGGCATTTGGATGTGGGCAGCGAGTTTACAACCAGCTTTTTCTGGCCCCGCGTCCGAAATCAGGATGACCTGACCGCCCCGCGCCGCCACTTCCTGCAGGTTGGACACGGTCTTCTCGAAAAGCTCATCCTCAGGAGCGACGACAACCACAGGCACGCTTTCATCAATCAGTGCGATCGGACCGTGCTTCAGCTCGCCGGCCGCATAGCCCTCGGCATGAATGTAGGAAATCTCCTTGAGCTTCAGCGCACCTTCGAGCGCGATCGGGAAGCTGGAACCCCGTCCCAGGTAGAGAACATCACGCGCCTTCGCCAACTCGTGCGCGACAGCCACGAAGGGGTCGTCGTTCCGCAGGATCGATGCGATGTGCCGAGGCACCTCCATCAGCGATTTGACGAGCGCGGTTTCCTGTTCGGCCGTAATCTTCTCCCGCGCCCGGGCAATCGCGATCGCGAGACATGCGAGGACCGAAAGCTGGCATGTGAAGGCCTTCGTCGAAGCGACGCCGATTTCAGGGCCGGCGAGCGTCGGCAATGCCGCGTGCGATTCCCGCGCAATCGTGGAGGTCCGCACATTGACGATCGAAGCGATACGTTGCCCGTTGGCCTTCGCGTAACGAAGCGTCGCGAGCGTATCAGCCGTTTCGCCGGATTGCGAAACGAAGACCGCAAGCCCATTCTCAGGCAGCGGCGTCTCGCGGTAGCGCATCTCGGACGCCACATCGATGTCCACCGGCAAGCGCGCATAGCGCTCTATCCAGTACTTGGCGACAAGCCCGGCATAATAGGCGGTACCGCACGCCGATATCGTCACGCGGCTGATTTTCGAAAGATCGACGCCCAAATCCGGAAAGCGAACGCGCGCGGTCGTCATATCGAGGTAATTCGCCAGCGTGTGCGAAATGACCTCGGGCTGCTCATGAATTTCCTTCGCCATGAAGTGGCGATAGTTGCCCTTGTCGATCAAAAGCGAACTCGCAACGGCTTTGACGAGTGGCCGCTCTACGCGTTCACCGTCCAAATTGAAGATCTCGGCGCCGGAGCGGTGCAAAACCGCCCAGTCGCCCTCTTCAAGATAGGTGATAGCGTCCGTGAAAGGTGCAAGCGCGATCGCATCGGATCCAAGGTACATCTCGCCCGATCCGTGGCCGATGGCGAGCGGAGACCCCTTGCGCGCCGCGATCATCAGATCGTCTTGGCCCGCGAAAATAATCCCGAGCGCAAAGGCGCCCTGAAGGTGGTGCAGGGCGTTGCGAACAGCCGCGACGGGCTCCGCACCATGATCCATCTCGTCGGTGATCAGGTGGACGACGGCCTCGGTATCGGTGTCGGTCTCGAATTTGTGTCCCTTGGCCTCGAGGCTTTTCCTGAGTTCGCGGAAATTCTCAATGATGCCGTTATGGACGACGGAGACCTTTGCCGTCATATGCGGATGGGCGTTGCGCTCCGTCGGGCGGCCATGCGTTGCCCAGCGCGTGTGGCCGATGCCGGTACGCCCGGCGAGCGGCTCCGCGATCAGACGCTTTTCCAAATTCCTGAGCTTGCCTTCGGCGCGGCGGCGTTCGATCGCGCCATCCTCAACCGTCGCGATACCAGCCGAATCATATCCGCGGTATTCCAGCCTCCGCAGAGCATCGACCAAGTTGGTCGAAACCGAAGATTTTCCGAGAATTCCGACGATCCCACACATGGATCCGTCCCCCAAAAAGCGCTTCCCCCAAATCGAACGATGGAGGCGGTTAACAATCTTCTCAAATCACAGAGTGTTTCAGAAGTACGAACGCACTTTATGGTTGAGTAGCTGCGCAACTTCCGAACTTGGTAAACGAACTACTTTCTCTGTGCCGCTGCCCTCCGCCGGGACATCACCGCCCGGAACTTTTCAGCCCACCCCGGCCGCTCTTCCTGAGTGTTCCGCTCGATCGCGAGGGCACCTGGACTGACGTTCTTGGTGATGACACTGCCGGACCCGATATAGGCACCTGCGCCTATTTTTATAGGCGCCACGAGCGATGTATTCGAACCGATGAAGGCCCCTTCGCCGACCTCGGTCTTCTCTTTGTTGTATCCGTCATAATTACAAAAGATCGTCCCCGCGCCGATGTTCGCGCCGGCGCCGACAATACCGTCCCCGAGATAGGAAAGATGATTGGCCTTCGCGCCCTCTTCGAGCGTGGTGTTCTTGACCTCAACAAAGTTGCCGATATGGACTTTCGCTCCGATGCGAGCGCCCGGCCGGAAACGCGCGAACGGACCGATTCGCGCCCCTTTCCCGATCGTCGCGCCCTCGATGTGGCAAAAGCCCAGGATCTGAGCGCCCTCTTCCACTGTCACCCCGGCACCGAATACGACATTCGGCTCGATCGATACGTCTGAAGCGATTTGCGTATCGAAGTTCAACCAGACGGTCTCCGGGGCGACCATCGAGACGCCGTCGCGCATGAACGCCGAACGCGCCCGCGCCTGCCAGACGGCTTCCGCCGCCGCCTGCTGTTCCCGCGTGTTGACGCCGAGAACATCGGTCTCGTCGCACTCGACGACCGCAGCTTTCAGTCCCTCGTTCCGCGCAATTTCGATGGCGTCGGTGAGGTAGAACTCGGACTTTGCATTGGCGCTGCCGATTTGGCTGAGCAGGACTGAGAGCTTCGGAATCCGAAATGCCATCACCCCCGAATTGCATAGACCGTTCTTCCGCTCCGCGTCCGAGGCG
>JAEWCT010000111.1 GCA_023390485.1 Pseudomonadota bacterium | reverse complement strand
AGATTGATCTTGTCATAGGTCGCAATCGGCTCAGCCCGCTCGTTCAAGACAAGGATGCTGTTGAGCGCACGCGCATCGGCCGGCGGCGTCGTGCCAGCCGCGGGGGACGGGTCGTGGCGCAATGCGCCGGTGATCAGCGTCGTTTCTGGCGGCAGGACATTGGCGAGGATATCGAGGGCCACGGGGGACTCGAGGGGGAAGAACGGCATTGCCGCTTCCGGCCAGATGAGGTGCGTAACGCCCGCGAGCGAATCCTTCTCGCCTGCCGGGTTTGCGAGTGAGAGCGCGACGTGATCGTCGAAGATGCGGCGTTGGTATTCCGCCATCCATTTTTCGCGCTGGGGGACGCTCGGCTGAACGATCCTGAGCTTCACGTCCGGGACAAAGGTCTCGGGTGTGGTCAATCGCCATGCGCCGTAGGCCAATAGAAGAGCGATCGGAACGGCGCCGAGGGCGATCGCATCAACGATCTTTCTGATCGAGAGCGGGTCGCGACGGCCGCCGAGAACCGCGAGAGGCGCGGGAAAAATGAAGAGTGCGATCGCGGTTAGGCCATAGGCGCCAAACAGCGCCGCGCTCTGCATCAACGGCAGAGGATAAGTCAGAGCATAACCGACGAGGTTCCAGGGGAAGCCGGTCAGGATATGGCCGCGCAGCCATTCGGCGAGACTGAGTGCGATGGCAAAGACGAAAAGGCGGCCAATGCCGTCGCTCCAGAAAACGCGCGCGACGGCGGCGGCTATTCCCCAGAACAGCGCCAATCCTGCGGGGAGAAGCGTCACGGCAAAGGGGAGAAGCCAAGCGAACTTGTCGGCTTCGACGAGGAAGGCTTCGCCGATCCAGAAAAGATTGAAGAAGAAATAGCCGAAGCCGAAGAGCCAGCCGGCGCTGAAGGCACGGCGCCAATCGGCGCTGCCATCGATCAGCCAGACGAAAACGGGGAGCGTCAGAAAGAATATCGGAAACGCGAAGAACGGAGCGAATGCCAGCGCGGAAAGCCCGCCTGCGGCCATGCCGACGAGCGCTCGCTTCCAGCCGCGAAGGCCCATGACCCAAGCGCGCGCGCTTGCGATCAGCGGCGGATGTTCGGTTCTCGCGTCCATCACGCCTTCGGCGTATCAGGTAGCGATTTCGTGTTGGTGACGGGTGGACGCGGGGGGTGAATTTTGAGTTTTTTCACGCGTCGCGGATCGGCATCGAGAACCTCGAACTCGACGCCCGACGGATGCCGGATGAGCTCGCCGCGCGCCGGCACGCGACCGAGCATCGAAAAGATCAAACCGCCGATGGTATCGACTTCGGTTTCTTCGTCCTCGGGCACGAGCTTCATGTCGAGATGCTTTTCGAGCTCTTCGATCGGGGTGCGGGCGACGGCGATGATGCCGAGCTTCGGATCGACGACGATATTCGTTTCCTCGTCATCGTCGTGCTCGTCCTCGATGTTGCCGACGACCTGTTCGATCAGATCCTCGATGGTGACGAGGCCGTCGGTGCCGCCATATTCGTCGACGACGAGCGCCATGTGAATGCGCGTCGACTGCATGCGGATCAAGAGATCGACGGCAGGCATCGACGGCGGCACGTACAGGATCTGGCGGCGGATTTTGACCGTCGTGATGGGGCGGCTCAAATCGACGCTTCTGAGATCGAATTGGTTGAGCGCGGGCTTTTCGGCTTCCGAATCGGTTTTCGCGTTTTTGAGTGGTTGCCCCGTCGCTTCCGCCATCAGCCAACGCAGCACATCCTTGATGTGGATCATGCCGCGCGGATCATCGAGCGTTTCGCGGAAAAGCGGGATGCGGGAAACGCCGGCCTCGTTGAAGGTTTCGAGAAGCTCGGAGATCGGCTCGTCTTCATCGAGCGCCGTGATATCGGCGCGCGGAATCATCAGCGACGCCACACGGCTCGAGCCGAAGCGGAGGAGCCGCTCGAGCATTTTTCGTTCAGCGTCGGTGAAGTTCTCCGAGGTGCCGGTCTTCAGCGCGCCTTCCAGCGCGTCGCGGACGTTCTGCGGCACCACGAGGCCGAGCTTGGCGCGCAGCACCTGAAGCCAGCTGTTCGCGCCTAAAACCCGACTATCGTCGTCTACGGTGTCAGACACTGTCTTTTGGTATGTGTTTTCGGTCATGGCCCATGGGTCGGAACCCGGTCAGTCGATTTTACCGGTTTCCAGAGCGCCCGTGTAGGGATTTGCAACGCCCAAATTTGAAAGTACTTCAATTTCAATGGCTTCCATACGTTCGGCATCAGCTGCCGTTTCGTGATCATAGCCTAAAAGATGCAACACGCCATGTATTACCAGGTGTTGCAGGTGATGCTCGAACGGTATGCCTTGCTCGGCCGCTTCGCGTTCCAGCGTTTCCAACGCCATGATGATATCGCCAAGCTGTCCGCCTGGCGCGCCGTTGCCGGCCGGAAAAGATAGCACATTCGTGGGCTTAGCCTTGCCGCGAAAGCGTTCGTTGAGGTCTGCGACGTTGGCGTCGGAGGAAAGGGCGACCGTCACGATCGCCGTTTGACGACCGTCGCCAGCGGCTGAGAACGCCGCACGGGCGGCAGTCTCGATGAGGCTGTCGAGGTTACCGACGCCTGCCCAGTCGCCGTCGTCTTCGACGATCTCCACCTCGAAGACGCTCGCTCGGGCCTTTCCTGAAGCAGGCATGGCGCTATTGTGGTCGCTCGTAGGCGTCGACGATCTTGGCGACGAGATCACGGCGAACGATATCACCGGCCTCGAACCTCACGATCGAAATGTCATCGACCGTGTCCAGGATGTTGACGGCTTCGACGAGGCCCGACTTCGTGCCGGGCGGCAAATCGATTTGCGATGGATCGCCCGTCACCACCATTTTCGAACCTTCGCCGATACGCGTCAGAAACATCTTCATCTGCATGCTTGTCGTGTTCTGCGCTTCGTCGAGAATGACGAAGGCATTGGCGAGCGTGCGGCCGCGCATGAAGGCCAGAGGCGCGACTTCGATGACGCCGGTTTCGATATCGCGCTCGACCTTTTCGGGCGGCAGGACGTCATAAAGCGCGTCGTAAAGCGGCCGCAGA
>JAEWCT010000068.1 GCA_023390485.1 Pseudomonadota bacterium | reverse complement strand
GCAGAAGACGACGCCGAGGACCAGACCCGCGAGCGTGCCGACGACGCCGATGGACGCGCCGGTAATCAGGAATATCCGCATCACGGCGCCTTTGGTCGCGCCCATGGTTCTCAGGATCGCGATATCGCGGCCTTTGTCCTTCACGAGCATCATCAGACCGGAGATAATATTCAACGCGGCGACGAGCACGATGAGCGAGAGGATAATGAACATCACGTTTCGCTCGACGGCGAGCACGTTGAAGAATGTCTCGTTGCGCTGGCGCCAGTCGTTGACGATGATTGACGGGCCGCCCGCGTCTTTAATCAGTGCGTTGTAGCGATCGACATCATCGGGGCGATCGACGACGACTTCAACGACGTCGACCTCGCCGTTCTTCGAGAAATATTTCTGTGCTTCGGGCAGCGGCATGAAGATCATCATGCGGTCGTATTCGGACATGCCCAATTCGAAGATCGACGTGATCTGATAGGGCTTCGAACGGGGCGCGGTGCCGAACGGGGTCGGGGCTCCGCGCGGCGAGACGAGCGTCACCGTATCGCCGAGGCCGACACGCAGCTGGTTTGCCAGGCGCACGCCCATCGCGATGCCGCTCTGCTTGTCGAAGCCGTCGAGCGTGCCGGCGCGGACGTTGTCTGCAACGAGCTTCAGCGATTTCAAATCGGCTTCGCGTACGCCTCGCACGAGGCCGCCGAGCGCCTGCGTGCTCGAGGAGACCATCACCTGGCCTTCGATCACGGGCATTGCGATGACGACACCGGGCACTTTCGAAATGGCGCTTGCGACTTCGGAATAGTCGGTGAACGGGTCGCCGATCTTCTGGGCGATGACGTGACCGTTGAGGCCCATGATCTTGCCGAACAGATCGTGCCGGAAGCCGTTCATCACAGCCATGACGATGATGAGCGTCGCCACGCCGAGCATGATGCCGAGAAACGAAAATCCGGCGATGACCGAGATGAAGCCTTCCTTGCGCCGTGCGCGGAGATAGCGTCCCGCGATCATCCACTCGAAGGCCGAAAATGGCGCCGTGCTGCCGGATACCGCCGGTTCCCCTGCCAATCCAGCCGAGGCTTCGCTGTGCCCTGAAACAGTCATCGTGGTCCCACCGCCGTTACCTCAATCGCGCGCCGCATCGCAGCTCCCTGTGTCGCAGTTAAGGCCGTATGACCGAATCCAGCCGTTTTAGTATGCGCGTGCTATCAGCACGTACTCCTTCGCCGGCTCGCCGGTGAAGAAGCATGCCCCTGTGACTTTCCCCTGCTCCAGCGGCGCATTGCGGATCGTCAGCTTCAAGGCTTTCAGCCGATCCGCGATGCTTTCGAGTGCCGCGCCTTCGGGGCGCGACCAAGGCACGCGCACCCAGCCTTTGAAGGCGCCTGCTTCGTCGTCGCCTTCACCCGGCCCGAAGTAGGCTTCAAGCTCTTCGAACGACTTGATATTCGAGATGATGTTGCCATCGAGGCGCGCCTTTGCCTCGTTGAAGAGGTTTGCCTGAATCTCCTTCAGGAGCGCGGGCGCGCCGGTGACGAAATCAGCGCGCGGTTGCGTGTGCGAGATGACCTTATCGCCGTCGCGCAAACGGTCGCGGCGCATGAACGTGACGTTGCCGCCGCTCGCATCGCGGCCGCCGATTTCGACGATGACGGGCGCGCCGCGGCGCACCCAGTTCCAGCGCTTCTCTGCAGACTTGATCGGCTTTACGTCGACGAGCGTGCGGATGCCGGCGGCCTTCAGATCTTTCTCGAGAGCGGTGCAATAGGCAATGAGCTCGGCGTCTTCCGGCTTTTCACGGAGCATCGGTACAAGGACGATCTGGCGCGGAGCGATCATCGGCGGCAGGCGCAAACCATCGTCGTCGCCGTGGGTCATGATCACGCCGCCGATCAGGCGTGTCGAGACGCCCCAGCTCGTCGTGTGGCAATAGGTGAGCTCACCTTTCGCATTCTGAAACTGGATGTTCTGCGCCTCGGCGAAGTGCGTGCCGAGATAATGCGACGTGCCGGCCTGAAGGGCCTTCCCGTCCTGCATCATCGCTTCGATGGAATAGGTGTTGTCGGCGCCGGGGAACCGCTCGTTCGCCGGTTTTTCGCCTGCGATGACCGGCATCGCCAGAACGTCCTCCGCAAACGTGCGATAGACCTCAAGCATCTTCAAGGTCTCGGCGACTGCGTCCTCGCGGTCGGCGTGGGCGGTGTGCCCTTCCTGCCAGAGAAACTCCGCCGTGCGCAGGAAAAGGCGCGTGCGCATCTCCCAGCGGACGACGTTCGCCCACTGGTTTATGAGCAGCGGCAGATCGCGATAGCTTTTGATCCAGCGCTGAAAAGCATCGCCGATGATGGTCTCGGACGTCGGGCGGACGATCAGCGGCTCTTCGAGCTTGGCGTCGGGATCGACGACCAGCTTGCCGCCCTCGTTCTTCAGACGGTGGTGCGTGACGACCGCCATTTCCTTGGCGAAACCTTCGACGTGCTCCGCCTCCTTGGCGAGGAAGCTCATCGGGATGAAAAGCGGGAAGTAGCAGTTGTCGTGACCCGTGTCCTTGATGCGGGCGTCAAGCTCGGCCTGGATGCGTTCCCAGACGCCCCAGCCCCACGGCTTGATGATCATGCAGCCGCGGACAGGGCTCGTCTCGGCCATGTCGCCGTCGCGGACGATCGCCTGATACCAATCCGGAAAGTTCTGCTCGCGGGTGACGGAAAGGGCTCGCTTGCTCATCGTGCGGCCTCCGGCGCGGCAGCGCGCGAACGAGATGGACAGCAGGATAAGGCCTTGGACATGCGCATTGCGGGCTCGCTCGTTAAATCCGCGCGGGCGAGCCGCGCCTTAGTCACTCGAAAGTCAGGAATTGAGCCTCAGCCGAATAGCCTTTTCATGCTGGCGTTGCAACGATGCAAAGCGGCCGGGCCACAGGTTCAACTTGGGGGATTTGCGCGTCTGTCCCGATGGATAGACATGGCGCAGTCGCGGGTGCCGCAGGTCCGGTGAGCGGCGGCGGGGGGAAATTCCGGGCGCCGGGCGGTTCGATTGGCACTTCAATCGGGCCTTGGGAGGAACGGGTCTCAGATATTCGCGATCACCGCGTAGACGCCGGCGAAGGTAATGGCCGCTACGATCGTATTGACCCAGAAGAGCCTGAAGACGTTCATTTTGTGAGGAGCGCTTTCGGGGGTGCCTGGAACGACCTCACCGGCTTCGTCCTGCGTCTTCGCAAAGAAGGGCAGCACAGCGAACAGCGTGATGAACCACAGGCAAAAGAATGTCGCGACCGCTACGGACGTACGCATCACACTAACCCCTATTTTCCAAACCGCACCGGAGCTGCTTCAGACCTGCTCCAACTCGACGAGGGTGCCGCAGAAGTCCTTCGGATGCAGGAACAGCACGGGCTTGCCGTGTGCGCCGATCTTCGGTGTCCCATCGCCAAGCACGCGAGCCCCCTGCGCCCTCAACTGGTCGCGCGCCGCAATGATATCATCCACCTCGTAGCATACATGGTGAATTCCGCCGTCGGGAGATTTTTCGAGAAATTTCTCGATTGGCGAGCCTTCACCAAGCGGCTCGAGCAACTCGATCTTGGTGTTCGGAAGCTCGATGAAAACGACGGTGACGCCATGCTCGGGTTGCGCCAGAGCCGGACCAACGTTGGCGCCGAGGGCGTTTTTATAAACGCCTGAAGCCTTTGCGAGGTCTTTGACAGCTATGGCGACGTGGTTAAGGCGTCCAATCATGCATGGGTCTCCGGCACGGCAAAGGGCGAGCGAAACGTTACGGCGATTTAGTTTCTGCCATCCACCACGGCGACCATCACTTTGACAACCGGCTTCTTGCCCCATGCCTCGTTAATTGCGGAACGCACGGCACGCTGCACTGCATCCTGAACCATGGCGTGGTCTCCGCGCCGCTTCGGCGGAATCGAGCGGAGCGTGCCGTCGATGGCGTCGAGCACGATTTCGCGCATCGATTCCCCGTCTTGGTCGGCGGCCGGTATGCCCTCGAGAACGACGCCCGGCTCCGTGATGATTTCGCCGCGCCGCGATAGCGCCATCGAGACCACCGCTATGCCAACGAACGACAGCTTACGCCGGCTCTTCACCGGTCCTTCGATGTCAGGCACGATCAGATTGCCATCGCGAAATAGGCGCCCGACCGGCAGTTCATCGACGACGGCCGCGGGCCCAGGCCAAAGCTTCAAGAGATCGCCATCGACGATCGAAAATGTTTCGCTCACTCCGCTTTCGCGCGCGAGCCGGGCGTGTGC
>JAEWCT010000019.1 GCA_023390485.1 Pseudomonadota bacterium | reverse complement strand
AACCTCCTCCCGGCCCGATGTCTGGACATGAACGATCGCCCTCTGCACGACCCGCTGGAACGAGTTCGTGGGGTGAGCGTCGCGCGCTGACTTGGACACGATCGGCTTGAGCTCGGTGTCGAGGTATTCGATCAACCGGGCACGCAATTGCTCGATGTCGACGGAACAGGCCCGCATAACGGCAGCAGCATCACGATCATCGACGAGCGCGAGCAGCAAGTGCTCAAGCGTCGCAAACTCGTGGTGGCGAACGTTTGCATACTGCACAGCGCGGTGCAGGGAGGCTTCGAGATTTTTGGAGAGCGATGTCAATCGAGTCCTACTCTTTCTCCATGGTGCATTGTAGAGGATGGCCATGCTGCCGCGAAAAGTCCATGACCTGGGTCACTTTTGTTTCAGCGACCTCGTACGTATAGACGCCGCAAATACCGACTCCTTTGTGGTGGACGTGAAGCATGATGCGGGTCGCATCCTCTTGCCCCTTGTTGAAGAAGCGTTGCAGCACGAGAACCACGAACTCCATCGGCGTGAAGTCGTCGTTCAGCAGAAGAACCTTATATAGGTTCGGCTTCTTCGTTTTTGGACGGGTCTTTGTGACAATACCTGTTTTTGACTCGCCATCGCCGTCACCATTGTCGCGACGCGGCCCATCGGGCGGGTCGTTGCTTGCGGCCATGCGGTAGGCCGCCAACGAGCGAATACTTTGCGCCGTCATCATCGCGTGCCTCGGGGAAAACCCGAATCCATCGGATCTCTCAAAGCTATCCCGCAACAGGGGAACGTTGGAGGCAGAAAGGTAACGCCCGCTTCCCCAAATGCGTGCCCGGCGGGGCACCTGTCTTTCGCGCCAAATGTTCAAGCTAACACCCGTGTCCATCAAGTCCGTAATATAGGCAGGCTGGCGAGCAAAAAATAGAACAAGCGGTGTGTCGCATTTGGCATTCCCAACAATGAATGACGAAAGCCCTTCGAGGTTCCTGCAAACGCGCTCCTTTCAACGGATGATAGATATCCAAGCTCAGCCCACCATACCCTTCTCGGCGCCGGACCGAGACGAGCCCGCGAAAAGCGCCCGCGCCAAGATTGCCCTGCGGCCGTCGCCTTAGCGAGCGAAATTGAGACACGGCGAGAGCGAATTTTTACTGTGTTGTTTAACCCTACTGCAGCCCTCCGGCCATAGACTCAACGGGTCATCTTCGGGCGCTGGAAAATCAGCGCCCAAAAGGTGCCCAAAAACAGTGCTCTGCTTTCAAACATCGATTGCGGGGCCGCTCACGGGAGGCCCTTTCAGGCCAACTCGCGATACTGCGTTGGTAAGGCAACCGCTCAAATTGGGCGGGCAGAGGGAAATAGCGTCTTGTTTCGAAGAGCGTTGGCCTATGCGCCGGCTTTTGTAGTTGTGTTCGGTGTTTTTCTCGGAAGCGCAAGCGCCGGGAAAGACCGCCATGCAGCTTTGATCCTGGATGCCAACACCGGCACCGTCCTCCACCAGTCCGAGGGCGACGCGCTCCGTCATCCCGCGTCCCTTACCAAGATGATGACGCTCTATTTGACCTTCGAGACGCTCCAGTCGGGGCGCCTGAAGATGACCGACAAGCTGACGATTTCCGAGGCCGCGGCAGGAGCCGCACCCTCGAAGCTCGATCTCGATCCGGGTGAGCAAATCTCGGTCTCGGATGCCATTATGGCGGTCATTACGAAGTCTGCCAACGACATCGCGATTGCGCTCGCCGAGAGGGTCGGCGGTTCCGAAGCCAATTTCGTCCGCCTGATGAATGCGCGCGCACGCGAGATCGGCATGTCGAAAACGCATTTCGAGAATGCCTCCGGCCTCCCGAACGACGACCAGGTCACGACCGCGCGCGATATGGCGACGCTGGCGCTGCACCTGCAGGACGACTTTCCGGGCTATTACCCGCTCTTCGCCACCCGCACGTTCGCGTATGGCGGAAAAAACTTCCGCAATCACAACACGATGCTGAATAATTTTGCCGGCATCGATGGCATCAAGACGGGCTACACCCGCGCCTCGGGCTTCAATCTCGTGACGTCGTGGCGCCGCGGCGAACATCACCTCATCGGCGTCGTCTTCGGCGGCGACACTGCGGCCGAGCGGAACGCCGAAATGCGCGTTCTTCTGACGCGGATGGCATCGCGCGCATCTTCCGCCAAAACCCGCAAGCCCACGCTTCTGGCGCGATTGAAGGCTGAGCCCAAAGTGGCCGAACGCCCGGCAACGCGGAAACCGAAGCCGCTCCAGGTTGCCGAGGCCGCTCGCCCGGCAGCTCGCCAGCCGGGCGCTCCACAGCCAGCGGAAGGCTCCGCAGCGGACCCCGAAACGCCGGTCCAAATCTTCAAGGTCCGCGCCGTTCCGATCGTCGCGAAGGCACGCCCGAGCGCGGCTTCCCCTGACGAAACGACAGACATGGAAGCGTCGGATCGTGGACCCAGTCGCGCGCCCCCGCCGTCCCCGGGCACGCCCTCGAGGTCCGAACAGGTGCGTGTGACTGACGTAGGCAGTCAAAATGCCCCGGCTGAGGACATCACTCTTCGTCCATTCGCCCCGGCCAATCTGGGAGCCTCTGACGGCACGGCCAGCGGAGCCTCATCGAACCGGACTCACCCCGGCCAGCAGGTCGCTATGCTCGGCACCTCCGATGCAGCGCCACTCGCGGCCCCGGTGGCGGTCGCCGCACCAGAACCCTCGCCCCGGACGAAGCCGGCGAAGGCCAAGAGCGCGTCGTCGCATTCGGCGCCCGTGATCCGCGGAATGCCGCCATCGACGCTTGGCGCCCAGGCAAACGCAATTCACATGGCTTCCGCGCAAGGCGCCCGAAATGCAACCAACACGTCCGCGTCCGGCGGCCGCTATGCCGTCCAGATCGGCGCCTATGGCTCGGTCAACGATGCCCAGCGCGCCTTGACAGACGTTCAGGGACGCGCCGGCAAGCTTCTGGCGGGCATCCCCTCGGTCACGAACCCCACGATGAAGGGCGGTCAGCAGGTCTATCGCGCCCGCTTTACGGGCTTTGACGCAAACCACGCAACATCGACCTGCAACGCCCTTCGCCGTCAGGCCGTCGATTGCTTCGTGATGGCCGGCGACTGAAAGGGCTCGGCGACTGACGGACTTGCCGCCCGAAGTGGGCAAGTCGTACCATCGCGTGCAACCCTTCGACCAAGGTTTCCACGTGACCGCCAATCCAGAATTCCCAAAGCTCGTCCTATTCCAGGGCGTGCTGCCCGCCGTCGATGTGTATCGGCCCGCGGGAGACCGCATCGTCTCCGGCGATCCGGTTCAGTCCGCACAAAATCTGTTCCAGAGCCCCGACGGCCGCTTCAACAGCGGTATTTGGAGCGGCCAGCCGGGAACATGGCGCGTCGTCTTCACCGAGAGCGAATTCTGCCACATCCTCGAAGGCGTCATCGTCGTCCGCGGCGACGACGGCTCCGAAGCGACCTTCCGCGCCGGCGACGCATTCGTGACGCCTGCAGGCTTCACCGGCACCTGGGAAATCGTTGAAGCCGCCAAGAAATTTTACGCGTTTTACGAATAAATTTGCGCGTCCGACCCTGCTCCACATAAACGTGAAAGCAGGCGCCCGAAAAACTCAGCCCTTGCCGCTGAGCAGCGTGTAGTTGCCGCCGGTCGCGGTGATGTCGGTTGCCCTCACGCGCTCGGTTGCGAACCGGGCCAGATAATTTGGCCCGCCCGCCTTGGGACCGGTGCCCGACAGCCCCTCGCCGCCGAATGGCTGTACGCCGACGACCGCACCGATCTGGTTGCGGTTGATGTAGAGATTACCGACGCGCGCATTCTCCGCGACGTAATCGGCAACGCTTTCGATGCGGCTGTGCAGCCCGAGCGTCAGTCCGTACCCGGTGGCGTTAAGGGCGGCGACGACCTTCTCCAGGTTACCACGCTCGTAGCGGATCATATGCAGGATCGGCCCGAACACCTCACGGTCGAGCTTGCTCAGCCGGTCGATCTCATAGAGCGAGGGCGTGACGTAGGTACCGGCGCGGCACGCCTCCGGCATGGCAAGATCGATGATCTCCCTCCCCTCGCGCTGCATGCGGACCTTATGGCTCTCAAGCGCATCCTGCGCCGCTTCGTCGATGACGGGGCCGACATCGGTCGCATAGTCGAGAGGATCGCCGACATCGAGCGCCTCGATGGCACCCGCCAGCATCGAACGAATGCGCGGCGCGTTATCGTCCTGGACAAAGAGAACCCGGGCCGCCGAGCATCTCTGCCCGGCGCTGTCGAAGGCCGACCGCACCGCGTCACGCACGACCTGTTCGGGAAGAGCGGATGAATCCGCGATCATGGCGTTGATGCCGCCGGTCTCGGCGATGAACGGCACGATGGCGCCACGGCGATCAGCCAGCGCCCGCTGAATGGCCCACGCCGTTTCGTTGGAGCCCGTGAAGGCCACGCCCTGGATGCGCGCGTCCTTGACGATGGCTTCGCCGAGCTTGCCGCCGCCCGTCACGAGATGCAGCGCGTCCCGGGGCACGCCCGCCTCGTGCAGAAGCTTGACCGCGAGGAATCCCGCAATCGGCGCCTGCTCGGCCGGCTTGGCGACGACGGTATTTCCAGCCGCGAGCGCCGCGACCACCTGCCCGACGAAAATCGAGATCGGAAAATTC
>JAEWCT010000007.1 GCA_023390485.1 Pseudomonadota bacterium | reverse complement strand
GAGTGTGACCGGCGGCGGCTCGATCATGCGGCCGTGGGCCGGCTCGAACGGAATTACCGTGCGGGAGCGATCGCGCTCATGTTGTCCACTTGATGCCAATGCTTCACTCAGCCTCCCAAGTAAATTGGGCCGCTCGGAGGTATTCGGTGCCGCTGTCTTGAAAATAGCCGGCAGTTCGAACTCCGCGGCTTCATCTGCAATCGCGCTTCGCCCGCGCAGAGTCGTGATGCGGACCTCGCGCTTCTCACTTTCGAACATCGGAGATCGATCGGCGATGCTGGTCCGGATCGATGCCAGAATGTCTTCGACGTCGTGCTTCGCACCATTCATCATTGTCATGACGCTTCCTCTTCTGCGTACGAACTTCAAATTCGCAGAACCGCGTCAGCAGCCCCGTTGATGCCCCTCCGGTTCGTCGCTTCTGGACAGATGAGATTTTTCGAATTGCGCCCCATCAACCCAGTGACGTAGCGGGCGTCCCGATCATTTACGCAGTGATCGAAGCGTCCCCCCGCTCAAGAAAAACCTACGGCAAGGTCGCGGCAACCGTGTGGCGAAAGCCACTCGCAAGAAAAAATTTGTTGTAGCGCCAGGGGGTGTGGATAAGCGCCGGAACATCTCCATTTTCATGGAGATGGTTTTCCGGTGCTGATCAATGGACTATTCGCGGGGGCTCTTTTGGCCTGGCAGCAGCCGCTCAGTCATTTCGCGGCGAAGCGCGCGCTCGAGAATTTTTGGCATATTTTCGGCGAGCCATGTTTTGAGCAAGGGCCGCAACAGATCGGCGACCGCGTCTTCCATCGGACGATCGCCACTCAGCTCGGTCGAGAGCGGAGGGAAAGCTCCGGGCTGCAGAGCGGAGTCGTTCGCCTCGCTACGAAGTGCCGGCGCAGCCGATGGCGCGGGTTCCGGTGCACGAACGGGTTCACGAGCAAATTCCGGCACGCGCGGCGGCTCCGGCGCAAGCTCGGCAGTCGGAAGCGGCTTTTCCTGGTGACTGAGGCCGAAGACCGGACGGAACGCGTTCGAGAGCGGTTCGAGCTGGCGCGACGGTCCGAGAGTGGCGGACACGCTCGGTACGGCAAACGTCTGACGCGGCTTCGGCGGCGGCACCGAGACCGGAGGCTCCGCGTGTCCGAAGACCGGTCCTTTGGCGGTTTCGATAATATGACCGGCGTGCGAACCGTTGGCCGCGCCGTTCATGGGTGTTTCTTCGTCGCTGGAATAGGGCGGCCACGCGGGGCTACGTGAATGTTCGAATGGCGTCGCCGGTGACTGCGGCATTGGCGACGGTTCGATCGGCCGCGCGGGTTCCAGCTTCGTCTCAATCTTGGGCTCTAGCTTCGGTTCAGGCTTGGGCTCGGCCTTGGTTTCGAATTTCGGCTCGGGAATGAGCTCAAGCTTGGGTTCGGGTGCGGGCTCGGACGCTGGCGCCGTCTTAGCAAAAGGGGATGGGCCGAGATCAAAGGCAAATGGATCGGCAGCGTCGGCTGGCTCGTTGCGATCTGCCGGCGCTTTCACAGGCTTTTCAGACGACGATTTTTCCTTGGCGACGATTGCATCTGCTGCCGGCGCGTTGCGACCTTCGCGCAGGGCGTTCAGATCGTCACTCAACAGCTCGGTCAGTTGAGCCTCGATCCGCGCCGCATCGGATTCGATTACGGGCAGGACCTCGACCGGCTCGGCATCGAGGACGATGCCCTGCTCGACCGGTTCTGCCTTTTTGGCGACAGTCTCGATCGAAATCGTCTCGATCGTTATTGTTTCAATCGACACGCTGTCTCGCGCCGCAGATCCGTTGTGCGGCTTCGCTACAGACTCCACCTCATGGAAGTCATTTTTTTCGATGGGCGTGAATGAACGTTGCTCGGCCTTGATGGCAGCAGCGCCGGTGTCACGCCGCGCATCGGTGGAGCGTGATGGACTTGAGGGCGTGTGGACCGGCTTGATCTCCGGCTCGGGATCCATCGGCTGCGACGACTTCAGGAAAGCCTCGCGCGACATAAATCCACGCTGCGGCATGGACGACGGCGATGGCGCGGCCGCCGCTGGTCGGGCCGCCGGAGAAAACGGGGCACCCGTTCGCGAAGACGTCGGGGATGACGGCGAAGAAGACGGCGATCTCAGACCCGATGAATCCTCCGCGATGATCTTGCGGATCGAGGCGAGGATTTCTTCCATGCTCGGCTCGGCTGTGGATTCAAGTCTCGACATACCCTACCTTTTTCGCAATTAGGCCGTCTTCGCGGACAGCATAGCGAACTCACCGCACCCAACCCGCTCTTGCCCACTCTTGGACTCACCGAGGTCCTTCCGAGATCCAGCATGGTGTCAGGTTGCGGGAAATCCGCAACGATCTCACGAGCAGTTATCCCCGGAGAGCGGCGCTCTCAAGGCGGCGGCACACATTGAAATCTAAATCTTTCGGGCAAAAAATCCAGCCCTGGCAAAGTATAAGTTCGGCGCCAATCACTTCATCGGCGCCACGTCCACATGCTCCTGGCGGCCGTCGCCGTGGGTGATGTCCAGTCCAAACCACTTGTTGCGAACTTCGAGGTAATGAACTTCCGGATTATAAACCGCCGTAGCGGCGCCGACTTCAGAGACACTTAGGCGGCCGATGGCGGCAACGACGGTGTAGGACGCGACGAGAATGTTCCGCTTCGTTGTCTCCAGGTTTACCTGCGACTGAAGCAATTCCTGCTGCGCGTTCAAAACATCAAGGACAGTGCGCTGGCCCACCCGTTCCTCTTCCCTGACCCCGTTGAGAGCCGTGGTGTTGGCAACGATCGAAGCCTTGTCAGAGTCCTGCTGGGCCTTGAAGCCTTGCAATTGCGACCAGGCCTGCACGACCTGCGACTGCGAGGCCGCGCGCGACACTTCGATTTGCTGAAGCGCCGCAATATGATTGTGCTTGGCCTGCCGCACGCGGGCATAGACTTCGCCGCCGGCCGGATAGATCGGGACGTTCACACGGCCGACGATCGATGCCGAAGTCGCCTCGTCGATACCCTGCGAAGGGTCGAACTGATCCGTATAATTTGCTTCAAGTTGCGCCTGAGGAAGCAGCTCGCCACGGATCTGGTCAACCGTGAAGCGCTGCGCCTGCTCAAGATACAGCGATTGTACGACCTGCGGATTTTCCTTCGTGCCGATCGCGATGGCCTCATCGAGCGAGCGCGGGACGAGCTTGGTGTTTGGATTTGCTTCCACAAGTCCCGCCGGCGGGTGGCCTACGACCTGTTCGAAAATGGCGCGGCTCGACTTCAGGTTGGCTTTGGCCTGGTCGAGGCTCGATTGACCGAGCGCGCGGCGTGCTTCGGACTGCGCAACGTCGGTTCTGGTTACTTCGCCGACGCTGAAACGATCCCGCTGCGCCTTCAACTCGGCGTCGAGGAACTTCAGGTTGTTCTCGTTGAGCTTCACGATCGCCTGATCGCGGGTCACGTCACCGAACGCGGTCACGGCGTCGAGCAGAACCTGCTGCTCGGTCTGCCTCAGCGTCTCGCGCCCGGCGCGGTCGTTGGCTTCGGCTGCGTTGACGGCGTTGGTGACACGAAAGCCCGTGAAGAGGGGCTGGACCATGTCAATGGCATAGCCTCGCGGAGAGATGTTGGCATTGGTGTTGCCATTCGACGGCGAGACCGTGGTGTTGTGCTCGCGGCCGACGTTGGCCGAGAAGTTGATGTCGGGCCGGTACCCGGCGTTCGCTCGCGAAATATCCTCGTCGCGCGCTCTCTGCGTCGCGCGGGCCGAATCGAGCGTCGGGCTGTACTGATAGGTGGCCGTCAGTGAATAGAG
>JAEWCT010000417.1 GCA_023390485.1 Pseudomonadota bacterium | reverse complement strand
ACCGAAGCTGTCATATTAAGTTGAACCCCCGTATTCGACAGCGAACGAGAGCAGCGGAATGACGTCCCTCAAGGGCAAGACCCTATTCATTACCGGCGCGAGCCGCGGCATCGGATTGGCGATCGCGAAGAGAGCGGCAAGGGACGGTGCGAACATCGCCATCGCCGCCAAGACAGCTGAACCGAACCCCAAGCTCGAAGGCACCATACATTCGGCGGCGAAGGAGATTGAAGACGCAGGCGGCGCCGCGCTCGCACTCGAATGCGATATCCGCAACGAGGATGAAGTTCAGGACGCAGTCGCGAAAACGGTCGAACGCTTCGGCGGCATCGACATTTGCGTCAACAACGCCAGCGCTCTGTCCCTAACTTCCATAGAAAAGACCGAGCTGAAGCGCTTCGATCTGATGTTTGCGGTCAATACGCGCGGCACGTTTCTGACGTCGAAAACGTGTCTGCCGCATCTGAAGCGGGCCGAGAACCCGCACATTCTAACGTTGTCGCCGCCGCTCGACATGCACTCCAAATGGTTTTCCGGGCACGTCGCCTATTCGATCGCGAAGTACGGCATGAGCCTCTGCGTCCTCGGCCTTTCCGACGAGCTGAAGAAGGACGGCATTGCCGTCAACGCGCTTTGGCCCAGAACGACGATCGCGACGGCCGCCGTCCAGAACATTCTCGGCGGTGACAAGCTCATGCGCATGAGCCGCACGCCGGAAATCGTCGCCGACGCGGCATATCTCGTCTTCGCTCAGCGAGCGAAAACGTTCTCCGGCCATTTCCTCATCGACGATACGTTTCTTGCCGAAGTCGGCGGCGTCAGGGATTTTGAAAGCTATCGGGTCGACAAGTCGATGCCGTTGGCCCCCGATTTCTTCGTCCCTGCAGAGAGCAAGCCGCCGCCAGGGGTTCAAATCGCGCGGCTATCGGAACTGGCGTAATGGACAAGTCGGAGCGGGAGCGCGATGGCAGCAGATGACGACCGCATTGATCACGCATCCGGCGTTTCTCAATCACGACACCGGCGACTTCCATCCCGAACGGCCGGACCGCATGCGGGCCATCGACGAGGCGTTGTCGGACGAGAGCTTCGCCCTTCTCGACCGCCGCGAGGCGCCCCTTCGCGAAGACGATAAAATCTATATCGCCATGGCGCACACCGCCGGGCACGTCGCGGCTCTCACTGCGGCGGTGGCGCATATCGATGAAGGCCATAAATATATCGACGGCGACACCGTTGCATCCCCCGGCACATGGGAAGCCGCCCGCCGGGCCGTCGGCGCCGCGCTCGACGCTATCGATATCGTGATGACCGGCGAAGCGGCGAACGTTTTTTGCCAGATTCGCCCGCCAGGACATCACGCCGAGAGCCAGCAGGCGATGGGCTTCTGCTTTTTCAACAATGTGGCGATAGCAGCGCACTATGCGCGAAAAAAATATGGCGCTGAGCGGGTAGCCGTCGTCGATTTCGATGTCCACCACGGCAACGGTACGCAAGAAATTTTCTGGTCCGATAAGGACCTTTTTTACGGCTCAACGCACCAGATGCCGCTCTTTCCGGGCACCGGCGCGTTGCGGGAAACGGGTGTGGGCAATATATTCAATGCGCCGCTACGTGCGGGCGACGGGCGCGAACCGTTCGAAGAGGCCTTCAGAAGCCGGATACTCGGGCCGTTGCATAATTTTGCCCCTGACGTGCTATTGATTTCCGCGGGCTTCGATGCCCACCAAAGAGATCCGCTCGCCTCGCTCAATCTTGTCGCAAAGGACTTTCATTGGGCGACCGAATCTCTTTCTGAAGTGGCTCGGCGTCACAGCAACGGCCGGATCGTTTCCGTTCTCGAAGGCGGTTATGATCTCACGGGGCTTGCCCAATCCGTTGCGGCCCACGTAAAGGCGTTGATCGAAGCGGGCCACTGAGCGGCATGCCGATCCCAACGCTCGGAAGCAGGACAATATGAATACAAAAGCGCCGGAAAAAAACTTCGCCGATATCAAGGAGATGACATTCGAGCGCGCGTTGAAGGAGCTTGAGGCCATAGTCGGCAAGCTCGAGCGCGGCGATGTCGAACTTGAGGAAAGCATAACGATATACGAGCGCGGCGAAGCGCTTCGCGATCACTGCGACCGCCTGCTGAAGGCCGCTGAGGCGAAGGTCGAAAAATTGACGCTCGGCGCCGATGGCTCTCCGACCGGCACCACACCGCTCGACAAGGACGGCAATGCACCGTTTTGAATGGCCCCGGCGGTGAACCCCGCCGGCCCCCCGCTACTCCGCCAAACATTAACTTCTCTGCGGCACGCAAGCGCATTATGCCATCTACGAACCTCCGCAGTTGGGAGGATCGCCGATAGGCGTTATGAATGCCCCGTACTTTCGGGGACGTTTGTTTACCACCTACTTCCACAACGGTACTTTAGTGACCATCGCATCAAGGTTTTACCGTGAGCCAGACACCGTTACTTGATCGTATCAAGACCCCGCATGATCTGCGTCAGTTGCAGGAAGATCAGTTGCCGCAGCTCGCAGCGGAACTCCGCGACGAGACGATCAATGCCGTTTCTGAAACCGGTGGTCATTTGGGCGCGGGTCTCGGTGTCATCGAGCTGACGGTCGCGCTGCATTGGGTGTTCAATACGCCGGACGACCGCCTGATCTGGGACGTAGGCCATCAGGCCTATCCGCACAAGATTCTGACGGGACGCCGCGAGCGTATTCGGACCCTGCGCCAGCCGGGCGGCCTCGCAGGCTTCACGAACCGTGAAGAAAGTCCCTACGATCCGTTCGGCGCTGGACACTCCTCGACCTCGATTTCCGCAGCGCTCGGCATGGCCGTCGCGCGCGATCTCAGCAACAGATCGAACAACGTCATCGCCGTTATCGGTGATGGCGCGATGAGCGCGGGCATGGCCTACGAGGCGATGAACAACGCCGGTGCGCGCGATGAGCGGCTGATCGTCGTTCTCAATGACAATGACATGTCGATTGCCCCGCCGACGGGGGCGCTCTCCGCTTACCTCGCGCGCGTCACGTCGAGCGGCACCTACCTGCACTTGCGCGATTATGCGAAGCAGCTTGCGAAGCTTCTGCCAAAGGCGTGGGAACGCCGCGCGGCGCGCGTCGAAGAATATACGCGGCACCTTTGGCAAGGCGGCGCTTGGTTCGAAGAGCTGGGGTTCTATTACGTCGGCCCGCTCGACGGCCATGACCTCAATCAGCTTCTCCCTGTCCTGAAAAACGTGCGCGATCTCGCGCAGGGTCCGATCCTGCTGCACGTCGTGACGAAGAAGGGCAAGGGCTATGCGCCGGCGGAAGCTGCTGACGACAAGTATCACGGCGTCAACAAGTTCAACGTCATCACCGGCGCGCAGGTCAAGCCGAAGCCCAATGCGCCGAGCTACACGAAAGTGTTCGCCGACGCTCTGATCGCGGAAGCCCGGAAGGACAAACGCGTCGTCGCGATCACGGCGGCAATGCCGTCGGGTACGGGCCTTGATCACTTCGGCAAGGAATTCCCCGATCGCACCTTCGACGTCGGTATCGCCGAGCAGCACGCAGTGACGTTCGCCGCCGGTCTCGCCACCGAAGG
>JAEWCT010000366.1 GCA_023390485.1 Pseudomonadota bacterium | reverse complement strand
GCGGGAGTAGCTCAGTTGGTTAGAGCGCCGCCCTGTCACGGCGGAGGCCGCGGGTTCAAGTCCCGTCTCTCGCGCCATTTCCTCAAAATCGAACGACGGTCCGCTGCGCGGTTGCGTTTGTCTTGATCGGAAATGGCGCCAAGGTCCAAGCGCACCGCTCCGCTGACGGGCGCCTCACCCTTCATCCTGGCAACGCTGACGACGTCTCCGAGCGACCGTTGCCGGTCACCTTTCGCCGTCGCTCCAGTGCAGGCCGGCTTCATTCGGAGGCTGCGGCGGAACCTCCACGCTGCCGCTCATGGCCTCTGGTCCGCCTGATGCGATCACGAATGCAATGATCGCTTCGAGCAGCGACATCAGCGCGACGCTCGACGCAAAGACTTGCGGCGTGCCCATGGGAACCACGAACCGGTGGCCGGCCTCAGCCATGATCGGGGAGGCCGGACTATCCGATATGCAAATAACCTTGATCCCTCGCGACACCGCTGAAGCCACGGCTTCGATGACTTCAAGCGGGTATGGCTTGAATGCCATGGCGAGAAGAACGTCCTTTCTCTCCGCCCGTGCAAGGCCGTCTATGGGCCGCAGGCCATCACGTGGGATAGCGGTGACCTTCCCGATCGCCAGCCCTGCGACATACGCGAAATATGCGGCAATCGAATTGCCCATTCCCGTTCCGAGAACGTAGGTCATCGGAGCTTGGACAATATCGTCCGCAGCGGCCTTGATGGCGAGGGATGTCGTCTCGGAAAAGAGCCGCTCGATGTTAATGATCGAGGCGGTCGCAAGATCGGTATAGAGCCCCGAGAGCCTGCCGCCATTCGACAGGGAAAGGAGCCAGCTGATCCGGTCTGGAAAGTCGTCGTGACCCTTGATGACCTTTTCCCGGAATGGCTTCCGGAAATCCTCATAGCCATCGAATCCGACGGCGCGGGCCATCCTCACGAGCGTGTTCGGTTTGACGTCGGCCTGATGGGCCATCTCCCGAATGGAAGTCACGCTTATGAGGTTTGAATTTTCCAGAACGTGGGTGGCCGCCTTCCTGAGCTCCGGCGTCAGATCACCGAGGCTCCGGGTCAGCAGATCGAGAACTTCGGCGGCAGATTCTGCTCGAATTGAGGAATTGCTCATTTGTTCTCTTGGCAAAATCAATGAGTGCAATCTAAAGGCGCAAATAGAAACGGCGCATGGAATACCGAAACAAGCGGCCGGATGGCCTATGCAATATGGAGAAATGGAGTAGCGAAAAGCGTCCCCGAGTCGCAATTACTCAGTACACAGTCCAACATATCGGTATCCCGCCATCAAGTCCGCCTCAGGGCGCGTTCACAACAGGCGATTCGCGAACTCCCACAAAATTTCCCTCCGACAGCCTCGTTTGCCGCCCCGAACGCGGCCAAAGCGAACGGATTTTAGGCAGAAATGCTCATTTTGTTGCGAGTTCGTCACACTGTTCTCCAACAGAAACAAACATTCGTACTATTTGGTTGAATGGGACGACCGTACCATTACAAAAAAGTATCTCGGATCGAAGCAGCGACGAAGTCGCCTTAGGTCCAACGAGGCGGTCGGGGTCAGAGAGGCGCGGGGATGCCGCTCTGTAGGATAGGGGATTTAGATGTTCGGACGGAAAGTTGCAGGTGGGGTTTGTGCGGCAGCCCTAGCATTGTTCGCCGCTGCCAACGTTGCTTCGGCAGAAGAGAGACAGTTCGGCTACGCGCTGACGATCACGGGATCAACCGATTACTTGTTCCGTGGCATCTCGTACACGAACAATAGCCCGACGGCCAATATCTATCAGGAATTGACCTATGGCATCGCGTATCTTGGCCTGTGGACCTCTACGATCAACTACAAGAACTCAGATACCGGGTACGACAGTGGCTTGGGTCCCTGGGAGCAAGACGTCTATCTCGGCATTCGGCCGACAACTGGTCCGGTAAGCTGGGACCTGGCTGCGTTCTATTATATGTACGGCAATCACGCCCCCACGAAAAACTCTGTGTTCGATACGTCCTATCTCGAATTCAAGATCGGCGCGACAACGACGCTCCGCCAGGGGCTGACGGTGGGCGCAACGGTTTGGTTGACCCCGGATCAGGGCTATGCGGCTACCGACAACATCTCGATCGAAGGCACGGTTGCCTACGATCTTCCGAAGTATGGCGTATTCGCTCCTCAGTTCACCGCCTTGGCCGGCTGGTCGCATTCGGGAACCAATAGCAGCTACGCCGACGTGTACTGGCTTGGTCAGCAGGAATACGCCTACTGGAACGCCGGCGTGAAGGTCAACGTCGACAAGTACTTCATGGACTTCCGCTACTCGGGCACGTCAATCGACGAAAACAACGCAGGTGGAATATATAAAGGACTTGCTGACGATCGGTTCGTGTTCTCGGCAGGTGTGAACCTCCTTCCGTAATCAAATCTTCGACCGCGCTCTCACGCGGTCGAGAACGCTGGAGTTGAACTCTCTCAAGCTCAAGTCCCAGCTGAATGGCCGCTGCACGCCCCCGTGCGGCGGCTTTCGTTTTTCCATTGCCCTCGCGCTGTGAAACGGCCGGTGGGGAACGGCTTACGGCCGTCAATTGGAAAGTCAGAGATTACGACCGGATCGAATCGCGCCGCTTGCGCCGCGCTCAACGCACCGCGGCGCGAACGAAGTCAACGAACGCGCGAACCTTTGCCGCCGGATGGTGGCGCGAAGGATAGTAGGCATAAAGCGGAAACGTCTCCTCGGCCCACGCCGGAAAGAGTTCAACGAGCCTACCAGTTTCGATCAGGTCTCTGGCGACCACTTCGAAAACTTGAGCGATCCCGGTCCCGGCCAATGTCTCCGTGAGCATGGTCCCGGCATCGCTCAACAGAAGCCGGCTCTTGGTCGTCACCGAAAGAATCTTGCGTCCTTTGTGAAATTCCCACGCGTAGGGCTGCCGCGTCAGCGGATCGCGGAAATCGATGCAGGCGTGTGCGGCGAGATCGTTCGGATGTTCCGGACGCCCGCGGAACTTCAAATAGCTGGGCGCAGCGACCGTGACGACCCGCAGTTCCGCGAGCTTGCGGATGATGAGCGAGGAAGTTGAAGGCTCACCGAATCGCACCGCTACGTCGATTCCGTCAGCGACGAGATCGCCGACTTGTTCGCGCGTGACACAGTCGAGCGAGAGGTCCGGATAGAGATCCAGAAATTTTCCGAGCCGTCCCGGTAGGATGAGTTGCGAGACGACGGGATCGATATTCACCCGCAGTCGCCCGCGCACGATATTGGCGGCGCCAGAAACAATGGTCGCTGCATCCTCGATGTCGGTGAGGCTTGGCTTCACCCGCTCGTAGAAGCGCCGTCCCTCATCGGTCAGAGCCACCGAGCGCGTCGTCCGGTCGAGGAGGCGAGCGCCGAGCCGCTCCTCCAGTCGCGAGATCGCGCGGCTTACCCCCGACGTTGTGATGCCGAGCGCGTCCGCGGCACGCACGAAGCTCCCGCCGTCGATGACCGCGGAAAGGACCGATACGCCGGAAAGCAGCCGCCCGTCGAAAGTCATGGCCAACCCATAGTTGATAATAAGTCATCAATATGTGGACACGAGCGCACTTCAGTCAACGGAGTGCCGATGAGAAAGTGATCCTCATGATCAATTCCAAATTGAGGAGCACTGCAATGTACGCCGTCACTGGAATAACCGGACAAGTAGGGGGAGCGGTCGCTCGCACGCTGTTGGACGCAGGCCTGCCCGTCCGCGCCGTCATCCGGAATGCCGCAAAGGGCGAGTCTTGGATCCGGAAGGGATGCGAGATCGCAGTTGCGGATATGCAGGATGCCAAATCTCTCGCCGAGGCCTTCAAAGATGCCGATGGCGTTTTCATTCTACCGCCCAACGAATTCGATCCGTCGCCGGGCTTTCCCGAGGCGCTGGCCGTTATCGAGGCTGTAAGACAGGCGCTCGAAACGGCTCGTCCGCGCCACGTCGTATGTCTTTCGACCATCGGTGCGCAGGCGACCCAACCCAATCTGCTCACGCAGCGCAAGCTGATGGAGGACGAGCTTGGCAAACTCAATATCCCGATGACCTTCTTGCGTCCGGCATGGTTCATGGAGAATTTCGCGTGGGACGTTGCCTCCGCGCGGGACGAAGGCGTCATCGCATCCTTTCTTCAGCCGCTCGACAAGCCTTTTCCGATGATTGCGACGGCCGACATCGGCCGCTCGGCGGCACAGCTTCTTCAAGAGAAGTCTGAGGGTACACGCATCGTCGAGCTTGAGGCGGCGAAGCGCTACACACCCAATGAAGTCGCGGCGACGTTCGCAGAAATACTCGGTCATCCCGTAAGAGCGGAACCCGTGCCGCGCGACACGTGGGGCGCACTGTTCAAATCTCAGGGCATGAAAGACCCTATCCCTCGCATCCAGATGCTGGATGGCTTCAATGAAGGATGGATCGAATTCGAGGGGGGCCCGGCAACACGCCAAAAAGGCGCGACGGACCTCGCAACCGTGTTGAACGGCCTGATCGAAGCCACGCAGTGATCAGATCTTTCCGGCGTCGCTGATCAAGCGGTCACTTGAACAGCGACGTCAGCGAGAACGTAGAAGCGACGACGATCGGCGGGTTCTCGGCGACCTGCGGATAGGGCTCGTCGATATAGACGCTGACGCCCGTCGCGCGATTGTCCTTGATCAACGAAGCGACATAAGCCCAGCCCTTTGGCTCGAGGCCAAGACACGCTTCGGACATTTCGCCTTTCAGCCGCTCATGAATGGCAATGTTACCCCGCGCCAGGATCGCCGCGGTTTGCTGCGGCGTGAATCTGTCTCTGTTCCATAGCTTACGAAGGTAAATTCCGGCGACGTTTCGCTTGGTTTTGGGACCCCAGGTGATTCGCGGACCGCTATCCGACCCGAAGGAATACTCGCCGGGAGGCAGCGGCCCGACGGCGCGCGTGGCAAGGCAGTCGGGCTCTGGATTGTTGCGGCACACGTCCCGGCCGGAGATCGCCCAGGCAATCGTCTGTCCGCGCACGGACGGATCGTCGGCAAGGATGAACAGGCGACCCGTCCGGATAGTATAGCCAAGCCGGAAATGGGGAACGGTCGGCGGAACCTCGCGGACGACGTCGTCGAACGGATTGCAGATTTCGCCGCCTGTCAGCTTGCGCGGATAGCCGTTGAGTTGAATGGTGACGTAATCGACGCCGGGAGCGCAGTCCCATTGCGGTAGGGTTTTCTTGGCTGCCAGAACGGTCGCCGACGGCAAAGGCTTCGGCTGCGGTGCTGGGCCGACGGCAATCGTGGGCTTTTCGACAATCGGCGGCGGAAGGTTTGTGGTCGGGGCAATGACCTTCGGCACATGCCGGATCTGCTCGCACTTGGCAGAGACTTTCGGAGGTTGAATCTGTTTCACCGCCAGGCGCCGGGCGACCGAGCTGCTGGCACCGGCTTTGATGTAGGCGAGAATGAGCGCCTGCTGAACTTCGATCTGCTCCTGCGATAATTCGAAGATGCAATCTTCGTAGATCTGATCGCCGACCTGACTGAAGAAATCGGCAATCTGGCCGGCAGCTAGGCCCGCGGCCGCTTTTGCGTCGGTTTTTACCGGCTGCTGCGCATGGCCGGAATTGGCCGTGAGCAGGAGGCCCGCGAGAGCAACAAGTATCGCCGCTTTGAATCGATTCATGGCTGTTGTGGAATTGGCTCGGCGGCAGGAATGTTTGTGAAATGGGCGGACCTGGATATGCTCGTCACGAGGCGCTCCGTGACATGGCATATCTATCCCCTGGTTCGCGGTAGCGGAACAATGGTCCATCCGTCATTCCTAGCCCAAAAGTCGGGGCGAGAGAGTGGCTATCCCGAGGGATTCCGTCATTTCCCCAACCTCAAACATTTGCGGCTCCTGGCGAGCTAAGCTCATTTCGTGAATAAAGCGATCCCCCGCATGGGTCGAGAGCGACGATGCCTTGAGAGATAACGAGAAATGCAAATCTACGTCGACGCGGATGCCTGCCCGGTGAAAGCCGAAGTGGTGCGCGTGGCTGCCAGGCACGACATTCCGATTCACATGGTGGCGAACAGCTGGATGC
>JAEWCT010000355.1 GCA_023390485.1 Pseudomonadota bacterium | reverse complement strand
CAGCAGCAGCGATGTACAGGTACATGACGATAAACATGCTACGCTGAACAAAGCACCGCCCGAAGCCACCGGGGGAAAGGTAGCATTAAACTGCAAAGCAGCAATGCTTCCGAGTGATGTAAGCTATTACCTGACAATTGTCAACTATTACTTGACTGCCGGTCAAGCGTTGCTTGACTAAATCAACCGCAACGCCTTCAAACTCGCGTGGCCGTTGCGGCCGACGATGATGTGATCGTGGACGGCGACGCCGAGCGGGCGGGATGCATCGATGATCTGTTTGGTCATGTCGATGTCGGCGCGCGACGGCGTCGGATCGCCCGAGGGATGGTTGTGCACGAGGATGATGGCGCTGGCGGAGAGTTCGAGCGCACGCTTCACGACCTCGCGCACGTAGACGGGTGTGTGATCGACGGTGCCGCGTCCCTGCACTTCGTCGGCAATGAGCTGGTTCTTCTTGTCGAGAAACAGGATGCGGAACTGCTCGCGCGTTTCGAAGCCTTGCACCAGGCGCAAGTAATCGAGCACGCCATTCCATGACGAAAGCGCGGGCCGGGCAACGATCTGTCCTTTGGTCAGCCGTTCAGCCGCGGCCTTGATCAGCTTCAGTTCTTCGACGGCGCGGTCGCCGATACCTTCGACTTCCTTTAAGCGCTCGGCCGGAGCCGAGACGACGTCCGCGAACGACCCGAATTTCGCGAGCAGGCGCTTCGCGATCGGCTTCGTGTCGATCCGCGGGAAGGCGCGGAAGAGGATCATTTCGAGAAGTTCGTAATCGGGTACGGCGTCAGCGCCGCCGTTCTGGAAACGGTCGCGCAGACGGCGGCGATGGCCCGCCTTATCGTCAGGCGCGTTTTTTTCTTCGCCTTTGGCTTTGGGCTTCTCTTCCTGCGTGAGGGAAAAGAATGTCGATTGCTCGGCAGCGCTTGTCTTGTCGCGAAATCCATCGGAGCGCGACATCGACATTCACTCCATCAAGCGGCGGCGCGGATGCCGTTTGGCGGGAAATGATATCCGGCGGGGCTTTCGGTGAAAATCTCGCAGCCGGTTTCGGTGACGCCCACGGTGTGCTCGAACTGGGCGGAAAGCTCGCGGTCGCGAGTCACGGCTGTCCAGCCATCCGCCAGTATTTTTACATGCGGCTTGCCGAGATTGATCATCGGCTCGATCGTAAACAGCATCCCCGGTTCAAGCACGGTGCCTTCGCCCGGCTCGCCGTAATGCAGGATGTTCGGCCGATCGTGGAAGACGCGGCCGAGGCCATGACCGCAGAAGTCGCGGACAACGCTGCAGCGCTCGCCCTCGGCATAACGCTGAATCGCGGCGCCGATGTCGCCAGTGGTGTTGCCGGGTTTCACGACGGCGATGCCGCGCATCAGCGATTCATAGGTCACGTACATCAAGCGCTCGGCCCGGCGCGAAACATCGCCGACCGAATACATGCGGCTCGTGTCGCCGTGCCAGCCATCGACGATGAGGGTGACGTCGATGTTGACGATGTCGCCCGGCTTCAACGGCTTGTCGTTCGGCATACCGTGGCAGACGACATGGTTGATCGACGTGCAGGTCGCATAGCGATAGCCGCGGTAATTGAGTGTCGCGGGAATGGCGCCGTGGTCGAGCGCGAACGAAAGGACCAGCTCGTCGATCTCCGCCGTCGTGACGCCGGGCTGGACGATCGGAACGAGCATGTCGAGCGCTTCGGCGGCGAGCCGGCCAGCCTTGCGCATGGCGGCAAACGCCTCGGGACCGTGCAGCGGAATCTTGCCGTCGCGACTGGCCGTTTTGGATACTTCGATGTTCGACATACTACTCCACGCCACGTCGGACGGTGCTAACGCTTTCAATCTAGTGCGAAACGATCGCCGGCAAAATACCTTGCGTCTCTGTGCATCACCACAGGCATAAAAAAAGCGCCGGAGAAATTCCCCGGCGCTTGAAAAAATCAGCCTCGATCAGCTCGGATCAAGCTTTGGCTTCTTCAGCCGGAACTTCGCCAGCGGTCAGCTCGGCGAGAAGGCGCTGTGCCTGTCCAACCCAGTCCTGCTTCTCGATGGCGCCCTTCAGGGTCAGGGTTTCGTCGAGGTTGGCGATATCTTCGTCCGACAGGTTGGCGATCTGCTCGACCTTGTAGCAGTTGAGCTGCTTCAGGCGGTTCTGCAGGTCGATATCGATGCCCTTGATCTGCGTCAGATCCTCGGCCTCGCCCTTCGGCTTCTTGAAGCCCTTCCAGGCGGCGTTGAGGCGGCGTGCGCGTGCGTCCGTGCGTTCGAAAATACGAGCGGCCTTACCGCGACGTCCGCGGAGATAGTAAAGCTTGGCGCGGCGAACCTTGCCGCGGCGGACGACTTCGATCTCGGCGATGTAGGGCGAATAGACCGGGAAGACGCGTTCGACGCCTTCGCCATAGGAAATCTTGCGAACGGTAAAGTTCTCGTTGAGGCCGGCACCCGAACGGGCGATCACGACGCCTTCGTAAGCCTGGAAGCGGACGGTCGCCTCTTTGACGGTGGCCTTCTTCTTCTTGTCCTTCGGGTCGGCTTCAGCGGCCTCGATGACCTTGACCATCACCTTGACGGTATCGCCGGGACCGAATTCGGGAACGCCGCGCTTCGCGAGGACGGCGTCCATCTGCTCGCGCTCGAGCTGCTGGATAATGTTCATCTTGTTGATTCCATTTCGTTTTTTGATGACGCAGAGGATCGGCTTGGCGTCCATCAGGACCCGAACCGGTCATGCAACCCTTAAGGGCAACCCGTTTGAGGGAATTGTTGTTGGCCGGGTGATAGCGGAAGAGGCTGGTTTTGTCGAGTGGGCCCAAGCCCCCCTAGTGTCTCAGTGTGAATGTCTGCCTTCGCCCCCATCATGGACATTCCTTGACTTGGGAGGCAGAGTCGAAAGTCGCCGATCTTCGTGGCGGCGATGAACTCGGCTCAGGTGAGCTCGCCCGGAGGCCATGTGACTAACGCGTTCTCCCATGGCACCGTCCACGAGGCAGGTGAAGACCTTCAGGCGGCAGTGCGATCAAATCCGAAGGTCTTGACGCTATGGGAAAACCTCACGCCGCTCGGCCGGAATGAGTTCATTTGCTGGGTCGATGACGCGAAACAGGCGACGACGCGCCAACGTCGTATCGAACGGACCTGCGACGAACTGCTGGAAGGAAAGAAGCGACCTTGCTGCTGGGCGGGTTGCATTCACCGCACCGATAAGGCGCCAGGCCGGTGGCAACAGGCGGTGCTGATCGACAAGAAGGGAAAGGACCGCCGATAGGCCGGCCCGGCTGCGACCCAAGCCCCTATCGGGGCCATGCGCCGTTCTGCCCTTTGATCGGGATGAAACGGCGAGCGGCCCGACGGGCGGGGTCTCAGTAGCTGAGGCCCAAGGCATTGCCGATCATGTCGCCGACGTTGGCGCTTTTACGCTTGGACGATGGAACGTAATCGCCGTCGATGTTCTGGCCGCGCGCAGCGACCGCGGACGGGTTAAACGATGGCTCGACCGGCGCCAGGTGATCACGGCCCTTGTTAATCTTTTCCCATTGGCCATCGAGCGCCTGCGTCACGCGTTTCTCGTGACCGTAGACGTCGCGGAAGGTTTTTAGCTTGCCGTCCTCGCCGACCCATGCCGTGAAATAGACGAGATGGATCGGGATTTCCTTGTTGATTGGGATCTCGTTGTTCAGCGGACCCGACCGGTCAAGCTCGGCGATCTTTTCCGGATCCCAGCCTTTGTCTTCCTTGAGGATAAGCTCGGCCAGCTGCATCGGCTTCCAGACGCGCAGGCAGCCATGGCTCAGCGTGCGCTGGGCGGGCTTGAACATCCATTTGTCCGGTGTGTCGTGCATGTAGATCGTGTGCTGGCTCGGGAACGAGAACTTGACATGGCCGAGCACGCTCTTCGGACCCGGCGGTTGGATGACGTCGTAGTTGCGGATGTCGCTCGTTGCCCAATCGATGCTGCGATAGTCGACAGCGCGCTGGCCGTTTTTGGTGACGATCTGCAAGCCGTACTGGCGCATCATGCCGCCGCCGCGGATCAGGTTCGGCCACAGCTCGTTGCCCATGATGCTTTCGGGAACGCGCCACGCCGGGCGCAGCACGACGTATTTCAGGGGCCGTGAAAATATCGTCGTCTGCTTATCGAGGAGGCCGGCGACGATCTTCTCCGAGCGAATGACCTGCCCGGCCTTGTAGACGTACTGCATGAACTCCGGGATGTTGTTCAGCACATAGAAGTCGCCCATGTTGGGCCACATCCAGCGCCACATCTCCATGTTGGCGCGAATGCGTTTGGCGTCCGGGCTGAGCTTCCCGGCTTTTCCGTCCTTCGGCAGCATCGTGAGATAAATCTGGCGCAGCTTCTCGAACTGCGGCTGCTGCGGCTGAAGGCTGCGCAGGTAGGCGTCCGGTCCATGCGTCGCCGCTAGCGCTTCGATGACGACCTTGGGTTCGATCCATTGCGGACGCCGGTCGAGGTTCGTCGTCAGCATCTCCGCTGGATCGGGGATGCGGCCGCCGCGCGCGTCGCGGGCATAGAGCAGAGCGGCCTTCGAGAATTGCATTTCGGCGGCGGCAAGCGAATCCGTGTCGGTCGCGCTCAAGGCGCCATTGACGAGGTTCGGGAGTTTGAACCGTGTTGCGTCGAGGCCATACGCGTCCGCGTTTTCGATCTCGGTGGCGAGCATTTTTGCTTCGGGCTTCAGACCGGATGCCGTGACCCAAAGTGCTTCGCCGTGACGGTCCTTATAGAAGTCCGTGAGGGCGGTTTGATCCTTGCGGTCGCGTTCGTCGTCCGCGGCAGGCTCGGCGGCAAGCTTCGTTCGCACAGCCATCAGGACAGCGTCGTCTTGAACGGCAGGCGCCTCGACGGCGGCCGCCGGCGCGGGCGGAGCTTCGGCTGGCTGGGCCGGGTCATCGGCGAGCGCTGAAGATATCATCAGCAACCCGCCGGCAAGTACAGCGGTCAACGAACCCAGCAGAAGATCCTTGAAGCTCTTCATCGCCTCTCTCGATTGGCAACGCGCACGTGCCGAGAGACCTATTCGCGAAGACCTTGCGGCCTCACTGCGAATCTTTCCCCCGCGGTATTTGCGCAAGAAATCCTGGCCATGCAAAGGCGAAGCGCCTTGCGGTGTCACTTTGGGGTCCGGGTGGGACGCAAGAGATCCGGGCGGCGGCCGGCGGTCAGCTGTTCGGCCTGATGCCGTCTCCACTCTGCAACCTTTTTATGATCGCCCGAGAGCAGAATTTCCGGAATCGACCGGCCTTCCCAGTCGCGCGGCTTGGTGTACTGCGGGTATTCGAGAAGTCCGGTCTCGAAGCTTTCGCTGGTGAGGCTCTCGGAGGCTCCGAGGACGCCCGGCAAAAGCCTGACGCAGGCTTCGATCAGAACCATCGCGGCGAGTTCGCCTCCGGCGAGGACATAATCGCCGATCGAAATTTCCTTGAGGCCCTTCTCATCGATCACACGCTGGTCGATTCCTTCGAAGCGGCCCGCGAGCAATGTCACGCCCGGCCCTTCTGACAGGTCACGTACAAGGCTCTGCGTCAGCGGTGTGCCGCGCGGTGAGAGGTAGATGAGCGGAGCCGCGGGTGAAAGTGTTTGTGCATGATCGAGCGCGGGGCCAAGCACGTCGGCGCGGAGCACCATGCCGGCTCCGCCGCCTGCGGGCGTGTCGTCCACTTGCCGGTGGCGGCCGAGGCCGAAGTCGCGGATCTGGAGCGTATCAAGCGACCAGATGTTCACAGCGCGGGCCTGGCCGAGCAGCGATATGTCGAGCGGTCCCGGAAACATTTCCGGAAACAACGTTAGGACAAGTGCGCGCCATGCCGGCCGTCCATCACTCGTTGGGAAGTGGGCCATGACGCCTCTCGCGACTCCGTCATGCCGTCCTTCGCCGGCATGACGGTAGGTGATTAGACGCCTTCGACGATTGTGATGTCGATCGTTCCGGCGCCCTGGCGAAGCGCTTTCGCTTCGGCGTATTCTGGCGACGTCGCGTAGCCCTTCGCGTGCTCGTAGCTCGGGAACTCGAGGACGACGTTACGCGTCGTTCCGTTGCCTTCCATCACCTGGCTTTGGCCACCGCGGACGATAGGTTTGCCCTCGTACTTGTCGAGTGCGATCTTCGACTTCGCCACGTACTCAGCCCACTTCTCGGGGTTCGTGACGGTGGCGTGGGCGATGACGTATCCCTTCGGCATTGCAATCTCTTTCTTTTGAACTTGCGCCTTTGACGCGAGCATAATTGTCCGGTGAGGAGCCATAGCCGGACCGGCCCCGTCTCCGCAACCGGGGTAAGGGGCAACCGGGGTGATGGGGCGGGTCTAGGCCGTCAGCGGTTCAGGATGGGCTGCACGGCGCCGAGGGCCGCGTCGGCGCTGTTCTGACGCGGTTTGCTGCGGGGGCTCGCGCTGGCGGGGTCGGAGCCCCAGGCGAACACCGTACCTGAAACGACCGAATTCCAGCCGGTGTTCGTGCTGGCTTCCGCCGACTTCAGCTTCGGGCCATTGGCCTGGAGCTTCGGATCGGCCTTAACGAGACGCTTGGCGGAGCGCGGTGAAAGCGGGGCCATGCGTTTGCCGATCAGCGTCGGGCAGGCGGCATTCGGATCGTTGCCGACGGGCGTCAACGAATTGACGACATAGCGT
>JAEWCT010000338.1 GCA_023390485.1 Pseudomonadota bacterium | reverse complement strand
CGGCCGACGTCGTTGCGGCCAAGGTCGAGCAGCATCAGATGTTCGGAGCGCTCCTTGGGATCGGCGAGGAGGGCTGCTGCCAGTGCCTTGTCCTCGGCGTCGGTGGCGCCGCGGGGTGCCGTGCCGGCGATGGGCCGGATCGTGACAACGCCGTCGCGCGCGCGAACGAGGATTTCGGGCGACGATCCGACGAGCTGGAAGCCGCCGAAATCGAGATGGAACAGAAACGGCGAAGGATTGAGCCGGCGCAACGCGCGATAGAGTGCGAATGACGGAAGCGCGAATGGCGCCGAAAAGCGCTGGGAGAGCACGACCTGAAAGATATCGCCGGCTTTGATGTATTCCTTCGCCTTCGTAACCATCGCCATGTAGTCGGCGGGCGACGTGTTCGATTGCGGTTCAGGCAGCGCAAGCGTCGGCTGAGGCGCCGAAGCCGTGCGCTGAAGCGGGGTATCGAGTGCCTTAATCGCACCCTCGATCCGCGCCAGAGCTGTGGCGTAGGCGTCGGCGGCGGTAACGTTCGCGCTCGGGCGGACAGGCGTCACGAGGATCATCTCATCCTTGACGTTGTCAAAGATGAGCATCAGCGTCGGGCGGATCAGGATGGCATCGGGCACGCCTAGCGTATCCGGCTTCATCTCCGGCAGCTTTTCGATCAGGCGGACGGTGTCGTAGCCCATGTAGCCGAAAATACCGGCAGCCATCGGCGGCAACGTTTCGGGAAGTGCGATTGCGCTCTCGGCGAGCAATTTGCGCAGCGACTGCAATGCAGGGTCAGCATCGCGCGCAAACGCGTTCGGATCGGCTTCCGGCGATCGATTGATTTCCGCGGTGTCGCCATTGGCCCTCCAAATCAGGTCCGGAGCGAAGCCGATGACGGAATAGCGCCCGCGCGCGGACCCGCCCTCGATCGATTCGAGAAGGAAGCTCATCGCGCGCTGCTCGCCGAGCTTCAGATAGGCCGAGACCGGTGTTTCGAGATCGGCGATGAGGCGCGTCCAGACGACCTGGGAGGTGCCGGCGCCATAGAGCTTGGCGAATTGATCGGGCGCGGGGAAAATATCCGCGCGCCCTGAGTTTGCGTCCGACGAAGTTTTTGCCGATGCCGGCGCTGCCGTTGGGGCGCTCACGTCAGTCTCACTCTTCGCTTATGCCGATGGCGGCACTCATCTCCGCGGCGTTTACCGATGTGCCGAGGCGCTTCTTGAGTGCTTCGGTATATTCGGTGAGCGACTGGTTTGCGAGTTCGGCATTGAGCTCGCGGCTCAGCTGATCGGTTTCGGTCAGAGACGCTTCGGGCGCGGCGATCACGTCGGCGACACGATAGACGATTTCCGTCGTGTGGTCGGGCGAATCCCCGTGGCTTGCCTTGCCCTTCGGCAAGGCAAAGGCCTGCACGACGATCCCGTCGGAAAGGCTCTGCGGGATGGTCTTGCGCGTCAGAGGATCAGTCTTTTCGACCTTGTTCTTCGCCTCTGCTTCGAGCGCGGTCATCGGCGCACCGGCGTTGACGCGATCGCTGAGCTTCTTCGCAAGCTCATTGATCAGGCGGTGGCGTTCGGACGAGGTGTAGTTCTCCTTTACCTGATCCTTCACCTGATCGTAGGGCTTCTGTTTCGGGGCCTCGGTCGAGAGCACGTTCACCCAGGCGAAGCCGCCGTCCGACAGCTCGATGGCGGTGTCGTCGGAGCTGTTGTCGGGTGCGAATGCACGGGTGACGATCTTGCGGAGGTCTTGCGTCTCCAGCACCGGTTTGCCGTCGGGCGATAGGCCCGTTGCATCGGTTGCCGGAATTTCCTTGAAGGCCAGCTTCGACGTCTCCGCAATTTCCGACAGCGTCTTGCCGGCTATGCGGTTGTCTTCGATTTCGTCGTGCTTGTTCTGCATGTCGGACTTGGCTTTTTCCGTCGCGAGCTTATCGCGCACCTGGTCCTTGACGTCGGCGAGCGTGCGGGTGACGCCCGGCTCGATCTGCGTGACGCGCAGGATCACCGTTGCGAAGCGGCCTTCGACGACGTCGGAATATTTGTCCTTTTCGAGAGCAAACGCGACATCCGCGATCTTCGGGTCGATCAGGGCCTTCCTGGGGATCAAGCCGAGATCGACGTCGGTATCCTTGGCGCCGGCTTCCTTGGCGACGTCGGCGAAGGATTTCTTACCGTCGCGAAGATCCTTCAGCGCCGCTTCGGCGGTTGCTCTGTCCTTGAAGGCGATCTGCTGAATGCGCCGCGCTTCCGGCTTGTTGTAACTGTCCTTCGTCGCTTCGTAGGACTTCGCGATGTCGTCGTCCGAGATCGTGATTTGCTTCTTCAGTTCGTCGACGCCGAGCGTCAGCACCTGCACCTTGCGGTACTCGGGCGTCATGTATTTCGACTTATCTTTCTCGTAGAGTTCCTTGAGCTTGTCCGCCGACGCCTCAGGGACGGTGACGGCATCGGGATCGACCTTGACCCACTCGATGACGCGCTTCTCCTCGTTGTAGGCATGCATGAGGTCGAAAAGCGGCTTCGGAACCGTCTGCCCCGTGATGAACGATCTGACGATCGCCGCGCGGAGTTCATCCTTGCGGCGCAGATTGAGGAAGCTTTGCTCGGTCAAGCCGATCTGACGGATCAGGGCATCGAAATTCTGCTTCGAGAATTTGCCGTCGATCTGGAAATCGGGATCGGACTGGACGCCTTCGACGAGGGTCTTGTCGGAGAGCGCCAGACCAAGCTCATGAGCGTGGGATTCGAGGGCTGCGCCGCTGACGAGCTGCGCGAGCACTCTTTTGTCGAGGCCGAACGCGCGGCCCTGCTCAGCGGTGATGCGCTGGCGCGCCTGGCGGGACACCCGATCGAGCTCGTCCTGATAGGCGCGGCGGAATTCTTCGTCCGAAATGGACGTGTTGCCCACCTTGGCGACGGCCCCGCGGCCCCAGCCACGGAACACATCATGGACGCCCCAGATGCCGAAGCTCAAAACCAGCAATCCGAACAGCAGCTTGGCTACCCGTGTCTGGGCGCCGCGTCTTAGAGCTTCGAGCATAGATAAAGACGTCCCGTTGATGGAAGCGTGACGCTGCCGCGGGAGGGCGTAAGGTCAGCAAGCTTCAGATGGCGAACCGCTCCGCGAAACGGAGCGATGAGCGTGATATGAAGCGCAGGCCGTTTCGGATTGCAAGGGCGACCGGGATGAGGTTACGGAGTGTTCACCAGGGCGGGCACTCGGACCACGTGTTTGCGTCCGCGAAAAGAAGGGTCGGAATGGTGAGCGAACGGCGCGAGATTCGGCCTCTGGTTGCGGGAAATTGGAAGATGAACGGCCTCAAGGCGAGCGTAAGCGAGGTCCTGGCCGTCGGTGACGCCCTTCGCGGTCCTCTCGCGTCCATATCCGCCGAGGTGATGATTGCGCCCCCAGCAACGCTTATCGCAGGATTTGCGGCCGCTCTCGGGGAGCGTCCGGTTTTGCTCGCCGGGCAGGATTGTCATGCCAAGCCGAGCGG
>JAEWCT010000331.1 GCA_023390485.1 Pseudomonadota bacterium | reverse complement strand
CCGTATTCATGCGCGATTTCACGCTCGATGTCGTGAGGGAGGAGAGGCTCGGTCCCTTGCCACAGTGGCTGTTCCAAGCGGCCGCCGATCATTTCGTCACCTTCGATCAAAGCGCCACGAAGCTCGGCTTCGACGGCTTGAAGTTTGACCGGGATGGCGTGCTCTTCTCGCTTCCCGTCGCGGTCGGCCTCCCTTCGGCGTTCTTTTACCTTCTGCTTGCCGGAGCGCTTGCGGCGGCTCTCGTCACGGCGAGCGCCACTACCGTTTCGCTGGCGACGGTGCTCGGCGAGGATGTCGTGCAAGGCATGTCGTGGGAACCGCCGTCGCCTTCGAACCGCCTGTGGATGGTGCGTGGATTCATCGGCGTCGTCGCCATTTGCGGCGCGTCACTCTCAATTGCTGCTCCGACCGATCCGTTGCGGCTCGTGCTCTGGGCGCTCTCGATCACGGGTGCGAGCCTGTTTCCGGTGATGCTGCTCTCGATCTGGTGGAAGAGGCTGACCGTCGGCGGCGCCATCGCGGGCGTTCTATCCGGGTTCGTCGCGGCAGCCTTGGCCATTTTCATGAGCGAGATGGGCACACTCTCGACGCCGAGCCCCATCGCCGGCATCCTCGGCCTTCCGGTTTCACTAGGCCTCGCGCTGATGACGAGCATGATGCGTCCCGAAGCCAATCGGCACGCGCTCGCGATCGTGCGCGATATGCGGGTTCCGGGCGGAGAGATTATTTACGATCGCGAGATGCAACGATTGCAGCTCAGGAAGCATGCTCGCACATAATTGTGCCCACCGCCGGACGCCATCGTCTAGGATGGCTCTGCGTATCCGGCAAGCTGAAGAGCCTTCATGACAGTTCGTGACCGATTGGATCTCTATCCGCCTCTATCGCCTTATCGTGAGCATCGGCTTTCCGTTGGCAGCGGCCATACGCTGCACATCGAAGAATGCGGCAATCCCGACGGTCAGCCCGTCATCATTCTGCATGGCGGTCCCGGCGGCGGCAGCAATCCGACCATGCGGCGCTTTCACGACCCGGCTCGATATCGAATCGTACTTTTCGATCAGCGCGGTTGCGGCCGCTCGACACCGAACGCGTCGCTCGACAACAACACGACGCCGGATCTCGTCGCCGATATCGAACGCATTCGCATCGAACTCGGCATCGAACGCTTCCAGCTGTTCGGTGGATCCTGGGGGTCGACGCTCGCGCTTGCTTATGCGGAGACGCATCCGGAACGTGTCTCCGCGATGATCCTGCGCGGCATCTTCCTGCTGACGCAGGCGGAACTCCGCTGGTTCTATCAAGAGGGATGCAGCTGGATTTATCCCGAAGCGTTCGCGGAATTTCAGCGGCTCATTCCGCAGGATGAGCGGAGCGACATGATCGCAGCCTATCACCGCCGGTTGACGTCTCCCGACCTTAGCGTGCGCTTTGCTGCGGCCCGCGCTTGGAGCATCTGGGAAGGCACGACGCTTTCGCTCATTCCGGAGCCCGAACGCGTCGCGCGCTTCGGCGCGGATCACTATGCCCTGGCGTTTGCGCGCATCGAGAGCCACTATTTCGTCAACGCCGGCTTCTTTCGTCGCGATGGCGAGTTGCTGCTCGAGGCCGAGCGGCTGCGGGACATTCCAGGCGTCATCGTGCACGGGCGCTACGATGTGGTGACGCCGGTGAAAAATGCCGTGCTTCTCAACAAGGCGTGGCCGGCGTCGGATTTGCGCATCGTTGCCGATGCGGGCCATGCCATGACAGAGCCCGGCATTGTGCACGAACTCGTTCGCGCAACGCGGAAGTTCCAACCCGGGCGTTCAGCTTAGGCATCGTCGAACATCGCCGCCTTCGATCGCTTCGATCCAAGTCTCAGGGGTTGAGCTTCGGGGGCGGCGTGGCGGGCGCGGGCGATTGTGCTGCCGGCGGTTGTGTGGCAGGCGGTTGTGCACTGGGCGGCTGGCGCAAGAGCGGCGGTTGGACCGGGGCTTGGCCCGGAGGAGACGAATCCTTGTCGAGGTCTCGCACGTGATCGCGGATCTTTTTATAGACGCGCGACAGGTAATCGAGGGCCTGATCCACTTGCTCTTCGGTCGGCAATTGAAGGTTCTCGCCGGGAGTTCCTGCATTCGGCTCGCCCTGCGTCTGACCGCGCGGACCGGAGCCGTCTGGTGTTACCGGCTTCAGCTCGCCGGATTCTATGGCCGCCATCATCTCCCTGAGGCGCTGCTTCAATTGCCTGTTTTCGGCCCTCAGCGCTGCAAGTTCATCAGCCTGAGGGACGTTCGTTTTGTCCTCGATGGCCCTACAAGCCAGTTCGTTGCCGACGCGCGCGCATATCGCGACGCCGCCGGTTTCTCTATCGAGGCGCATGACGCCGCCGTCGAGGGGCAACATCGAATAGCGTCCCCTCGCGTTCGGGTCCCAGTCCGGCCTCGCATTCCCATCCGGTGCAGGCTGCGCTGCCGCAAGGGTTGCGAGCGCCGGCAAGATCAGCAATCCGAGACCCGCAGCTCGCGTCGTCCTCAGGGTCATGTCTCAAGTCCTCCGCATTGGCGCTAATGACCGAAATGGTTTCGCTGTAGGTGCATCACAAGGCAGGAGTTGTGCTCGCAGGCGCCGAATCATTGTTCGCGAGGGGCCAAATTTATTCTGCCCAAGGCGCTCAATGTGGTGGCGAATGGTACAATAAGGCATTGTAATACAAAAATTTTATCATTTTAGCACGGTCCTTAACCCAGCGTTTACTGGGATGCTCCGATTGTTTCCAGCGAGCCATGACTTGTGCCGCGTCCTTATGTTCGCATTTGCCCCGCGCGGTAGGACGCCTGCGATTGTCCCATCCCGCTGACATTGCGTTCTCCCGGACCGTCAGCATTGCGTTGCCTCGAGGGGAAAATGTCCAATTCGGAACTGAGCGCTGACTATCCGGAAAGCGAGGGTGCGGGCAGCGGGGGCGAGAACCGCTCAGAACTCAGAGCCATGCTCGACGTGATTGCCGCCCAGCTCGCGGATGCGGACCGTCGCCATACAGCTGCGCTCGCCGAAATGCAGCAACGCATCGACGTCATGGGGCGCGAAGCCGATGCGCTGCGCCCGCGCGTGCCGGAAGAGTTCGCGCCGGCGTTCGGACGCATCGAGACAGCGATGGCCGAACTGGCGCACCGGTTGTCAGGTCCGGCGGACGCGAAAGGTTCCGCCTCCATGGGGCGCGCGCCTTCCACCAACGATCCCTACAGGTCGCCAATACCGATGGCGCTTCGCTCCGCTCATAACGATGCGCACGATGAGTTTTCCAAGCGCACGCCGGACGTCGATACGTTCGACGTGATCGGCGCGCCGATGGACGATGCATCCGATCCCTGGGATCGCGCGGCAGCCGATGCCCTGCGGGGGCTATACG
>JAEWCT010000328.1 GCA_023390485.1 Pseudomonadota bacterium | reverse complement strand
CAAAGGATGACCGTGCATCGACTTCGTCGAGGAGATCGCGAGCTTGTAGGCGTGATCTTTGAAGACGTTCTTGATCGCCTTCGTCTCGTTGATGTCGTTGTCCGCCGTCGCGGTGCCATGGGCGTTGAGATAGTCGATCTCGTCCGGCCTGATGCCGGCTTCATCGATCGCCGTCTGCATGGCGACACTCGGGCCTTCGACGGTCGGCTTGACCATATCCTGGCTGTCGGAGGCCATTCCGTAGCCGCGAAGCTCGGCGAGGATCGTGGCCCCGCGTGCCTGCGCGTGCTCGAGGCTCTCGAGAACGAGGATGCCGGCGCCATCGGCGAGAACCGTGCCGTTGCGCTTCTTGGCAAACGGGAAGCAACCTTCCGGCGAGAGAACGTGCAGCGCCTGCCAGGCCTTCATCGTGCCGTAGTTGATCACGGATTCCGATGCGCCGGCGATGGCGACATCGGCCATGCCGTCACGGATGTAATCGCGGGCGATGCCGATGGCGTGCGTTGCCGTCGAGCATGCGGAGCAAGTTGCGAACGTCGGCCCCTTGACGCCGAATTCGAGGCCGACGTGAGCAGCGGCAGACGAACCGATGATGCGCAGAAGCGTCAGAGGATGGGTCGCGCGCTTATTATGAATGAAGAGGTCGCGGTACGCGGTCTCGTATGTCGTGAGGCCACCGGCGCCCGAACCGATGATACATGCCGACCGGTAAGGATCGGCGAGCGGCATCTCGAGGCCGGCCATCTTGATCGCTTCGTCGGCGGCTGCCGCGGCAAACCAGGAATAGCGGTCGGCGAGTGTGATGATGCGATCGCGCTTGAAATGCTTCAAACGCTGCTTCGGATCAAAATCCTTGATCTGCGCAGCGATCAGAATCTTGAGATCGTCCAACGGGAAGCCGGCGAGCGGGGTGACACCGGATTTCCCGGCCTTCAAACTGGCCCAGAACTCAGGGACAGTCGACCCAATCGGAGTTACAACTCCGAGGCCCGTGACGACGACGCGGCGTCCCGGTTTACCATTCGACATCAATCAATCTTTCTTGTCTGATGAACGCACAGAAGCCCCGATAGGGGGCCTCCGGCAATTCATACCCGTTACGTCAGAAGACGCCGCGAGACCGTTAAGCTTTAGCTGCGGAAGCCTGCTTCGCGGCGATCAGCGACTTCACCCGATCCACGACCGAGCCAACAGTCTTGAATGCTTCGACTTCTTCGTTGGCGTTGTATGGGATCTCGATCCCAAAGCCATCTTCGATGTCGAACACGATCATCGCAAGATCAAGAGACTCGATCTTGAGATCTGTTAGCTGGGTGTCGAGCGAGATGTCGTCGCGCGGCTCCTTCATATGCTTCTTGAGGATTTCGATAACCTTCGTCGCGACTTCGTCCATCGGCCTCTCCCACCCTCGCAATGTCTGCGATGGGCCAGTTTTGCTTGGCATCTACCTAAGCCAAGACCATTACATCAGCAAGCGGGGGGGTCACTTATCCTTAAACAACCGGCAAGTCTAGGTGCGGACCGTCGCGCGTCTTCCAGGGCCGTTGGATAGGTCCGAAAAGTTATACTCGACGAGACGGGATTGAAACGATCGAGCGCTAGCTTTCCGATCCCAAACTTGACTAATATTGCGGCAAGCTTTCAAGCGTTCGAAAGCTTCGGCGAAGTAAATATTGTCCGGACATAACAAGACTCAACCACCCGGAAAATCATGAAACCCGAAGTATCCCAAGCGGCCACGCTTTCCCCCCTGTGGGTCGAACACTACCCCAAGGGGATCGATTGGCATATGCCGATTCCCACGCGGCCGGTGCCCGAGCTTCTCGAGCGGGCGGTGAAGCGCTTTCCCAACAATCCGGCAATCAGCTTCCTCGGGCGAACGACGACCTATTCGATGCTCGGGGCGGAGGTCGACCGCGTAGCGGCAGGGCTACAATCCATTGGAGTAAAACGGGGAACCAAAGTTGGCTTACTACTTCCCAACACTCCGACGTTTATCGTTTATTATTTTGCAATACTTAAGGCCGGCGGCACGGTCGTAAATTTCAATCCGCTTTATACTCTTGAGGAACTGAGCTTCCAGGTCAAGGATAGCGAGACCGAGATCATGGTGACGCATGATCTCACAATGCTCTTTTCAAAGACTGAGGCATTGCTGGAGAGCGGCGCGATCGCGCGGGCAGCGGTCGTGCCCTTCGCCAGCGTGCTGCCGCCGCTCAAATCTGTGCTCTTTCGTCTCTTCAAAAGGAAAGATGTCGCGGACGTTCGTTCGTCCCGCGCGGCAGCTCAGATCGTAAACGGCAGCACACTTGCGGCGACATCTTCGCCGATGACCCGGGTCGATATCGATCCCGACGAAGACATCGCGGTGCTGCAATATACCGGCGGCACGACGGGCACGCCCAAGGGGGCCATGCTGACGCACGCCAACCTGACCGCGAACACAGCTCAGATTGCCGCGTGGGGCGTCGATCTGGAGCCCGGCAAGGAGAGCATTCTCGGCGCGCTTCCCCTCTTCCACGTCTTTGCGATGACCGTCGTGATGAACATGGGGATCGAGCTCGCCGCCAAGATCATCTTGATTCCGCGCTTTCAACTCCTCGAAGCCCTCAAGCTTCTTCACAAGGAGCGACCGACTGTTTTGCCTGCCGTGCCAACGATTTTCACGGCGATGCTCAACTATCCGGATTTCAAATCCTATGATGTCTCGTCGCTTCGCTTTTGCCTTTCGGGCGGCGCACCTCTTCCGCTGGAAGTGAAGCTCAAGTTCGAGGCGGTCTCGGGGGCGAAGGTCGTCGAGGGCTACGGCCTTTCGGAAACCTCGCCGGTTCTCACCTGCAATCCCGTTCAGGGCGAACCCGTTGCGGGCTCCATCGGGCCGCCGCTGCCCGGCACCACCATCTCGCTTCGCGATATTGATGACCCGACGAAAGAAGTGGCGCAAGGCGAGCGCGGCGAACTTTGCGCAAAGGGTCCGCAGGTCATGAAGGGCTATTGGAAGAAACCGGCCGAGACCGAGAAGCAGTTCGTCGGAGGTTTTCTGCGGACCGGCGACGTCGCGATCATGGACGAGAAGGGATATTTCTCCATCGTCGACCGGATCAAGGATCTCATCATCTGCTCGGGCTATAACGTCTATCCGCGGCGGATCGAGGAGGCGATCTACACGCATCCGGCCGTCGAAGAGGTGACCGTCATCGGCATTCCGGACGCCTATCGCGGCGAGGCACCCAAAGCATTCATCAAGTTGAAAAGCGGGATGTCGGCGACCGAGGCAGACATCCTCAAGCATTTGCAGCCCAAGATTTCCAGGATCGAGATGCCGGCGGCAATCGAGTTTCGCGATAGCTTGCCGAAGACGATGATCGGCAAGCTTTCCAAGAAAGAGTTGGTCGCCGAACAAGCCAAAAGCGGCCGGCCAGCATGAGCGTCAAGAATACGGACTCGTTCCAGGCTTCCGCATCCCGTCAGGATGCGCCACACGAGCCGGCGTACACGATTTCAGCGCTCGCGAAAGAATTCGGCATCACGACCCGGGCCATCCGCTTCTATGAGAGCCGCGGATTGATCTCGCCCGAACGGGTCGGAACGGCGCGGCGCTATTCGAGGCGCGACAGGGCGCGGCTGATCCTGATCCTGCGTGGCCGCAACCTCGGGTTCACGGTCGAAGACGTGAGCGGTTATCTTTCCCTTTACGATTCCGATCCTGCGCAACTCACGCAGACGCGGCACCTCTTGGACAAGGTGACGGCGGCCATTGGCGATCTTGAGACGAAGCGCCATGACATCGAGCGTTCGCTTGCCGATCTCAACGACATCAAGGCGCGCTGCGAGGAGCACCTGAAGAAAAATACTTGAGCGGGCTTAGCGGTAAAGGTCGGCGCGCGTCGGCGGCAGAACCGGGTTCCGCTTCGCTGATTTCGAGGCGAGCGTCTGAAAGAGGCGCAGCGTCCCGCGCGAAAACGCCAAGCTGACGCCGGCGAGATAGGCGACCCAGATGCGGTATTTCTCTTCGCCGACGTAAGCGATGGCCTGCTCGCGGTTGGCGGTCAGCCGCTCGCACCAGAGCTGGCAGGTTCGCGCATAGTGCAGGCGCCAGCCTTCGACGTCGTGGACCTCGAACCCTGCCCGCTCCATGGCCGCGATCGAATGTCCGATGTCGTCCAGCTCGCCGCCCGGAAAAATGTATTTCGCGATCGCCTTCTTTTCGGGGCGCATACGCGATTTCAGCCAGCCAGTTTTCGGCTTATGGGCGCGGCGCGAGATGGCGTGATTGAGAAATAGTCCTTCGTCGGCGAGCAGCGAGCGCACTTTGCTCATGTACGCCGGGATGTTCTTCAGTCCAATGTGCTCGTACATGCCGATCGAGGCGATTTTGTCGTAGGTTCCTGTCAGCTTCGAGTAGTCGTTGAGCTCGAACGTCACGCGGTCATCGATGCCGAGGCGTTTCGCCTTAGCGCGGGCGAACGCGAGCTGCTCTTCCGACAGCGTGACGCCGTGCGCGATAACGCCGTAGTTCTTCGCAGCATGACAG
>JAEWCT010000290.1 GCA_023390485.1 Pseudomonadota bacterium | reverse complement strand
TTTTTGCCAAGCGACTCTAACGTGCCGACGACGACCTGCATATCGACGAGCTGTTCCTCGAGCGCCTGAACCCTCGCCTTGAGCGCGGCATCGCCGGAAGAAGCTGCCGCAGCCGCCCCGCTGTTCTTCGATGGCCGCGCGTCGCTGGTCTGCGCCACGGCCGGAATGGCCGATAGGGCGAACGCCAGCGCCACGATCTGCAATCGCAAGCCACTCCGAAAGATCCCCGCAAGCTTGGCCATTCCCGGCTCTACCCCTAATGTTCGATCGAATGTTAAGTCGCTGAAGCGCCAGTCAACTACCGCTGGGAGAAACTGTAACCCAGCGTCGCGTGCGCCTCCACCTACGCCGGGTCGCAGGACCCATCAACTGGGCCGAGCGCAATTATTGCGAAATCGCCTCGACCTGATCGGAGCGGGCGCCGCTCACCGGAGCCACCGAAGCTTTTGCAGGCAACCCCGAAGTTGTCTGTCGCGGCGGCCAAGTTCCATCGTAACGCCAGTCCTTTATGTAAACTTCGGCATTCCGGTTCTGAGCCTGGCACAAGGGCCCGCCGCACACCGCGAGGCGATCCGTGTTCCCGGCGGCTTTGACCTCGATGCGATTTCCCGCAATTCCTGCCGCGACCAGCCGGTCGCGAACGGCCTGAGCGCGCTGCAGCGAAAGCTCATCCGTTACGGCGCGCCCTCCGTCGTCGTCGGCACGCCCGATGACCAGGACGGTCAGATCGGGCCGGGCATTGAGCCAGCGCGCCTGACCTTCGACGATGCTGCGCGCCCGTCCGCCAAGGATCGCGCTGTTCTCCGCGAAGAACACGCGGTCTCCGACATCGACCAGAAAAGCCCGCCGGTATTCGACAGTACGCTCGGCAAGCCCGGCCTTGATCAGCGCTCGCTCGTCTGGAGTCCTCTCGCCGCGATCAAGCGCCGCCAGCGCACGCTTTGCCCGCGAGGCTTCTATCGTTCCGGGATAGTCGCTCACCACCCGGTCTAGCAACCGCCGGCCGGATTCGTCGGCGTGATCCGAAAGCGCATCTAGACCGTCTTCGAGCAGCTCCGCTGCCGTCTCACGATCGGCGGACTCATCTTGAGCGAAGACACGCTGCGCCAAAATCGCCGTGAAGGCGAGCACACAGCAGAAAACGCCAACCGCAACATTGGAAATCCGCAATTTCAACATCGAACGGCGCCGCAACCTGGAAGATCAAGGAGCCGTTATGCGAGTCCAATTAGGCCAAACTTTGCTGAATCTCGGGTGCGCAAAAGCTCTGTGGGAGTGTGGCCCTTATGAGCCAACACCCAAACGCCACACGAAGCGACCTGGAAGCGGCCTAACCGGCGCGAAGATTAACGCTGGCTAACCACGCCGCCGCTGTTGAGCACCGTCTGCGCGCGGCGATTCTGCGACCAGCAGGAAATGTCGTTGCAGACTGCAACCGGACGCTCCTTGCCGTAGGAGATCGTGCGGATACGTGCGCCGTTCACGCCGTGCGAGGACAGGAAGTTGCGCACCGTCGTCGCACGCCGCGCGCCAAGTGCGATGTTGTACTCGCGCGTGCCACGTTCGTCGGCATGGCCTTCGATGGTGATGGTGTAGTTCGGGTACTGCTGCAGCCACTGTGACTGCTTCGTCAGCGTCTGCGAGGCTTCCGGCGTGAGATCGACCGAGTCGGTCGAGAAGTAGACGAGGTCGCCGACGTTCTGCGTGAAGTCACGCTGCGAGCCCGGCGTCGCGTTTCCGTATTTGCCGCTCAGAGAGTCGGGCTGCATGTCTTTGTTGGCGCACGCACCGAGCGTTGCAGCAAGTATCGAAACGGCGGCAAGGCGCAGACCCAAGCTCCGCGCGAACGTGGCCATCATTTCGCAAATCCCCTTCGTATCGATCTCATCTCTCGCGCGAGTTGCACACGCTTTGTCCGTGAGAGAGATAGCTGTTTCGTTCCCGCATAGAGAATCGTTCAGCCGAAAATATGGCCAAGTCCGCCGATGACCCACCAAGTCTCTCCCCGAGGAGAGCTTGGATTACCTGGATCCCCCGCGATCCGTTCTCTGCAAGAGCTTGTAGCATCGCGATACGAAGCGCGTGTGCGACTAATTTGGTTTTGAGCAATTTTCTCGATCTTTTCCGCACCAAAAACGGCCGGAAGAATCGACTTTTAGAACCGCCTGAAATCGGCGAAGCGCGCGTCATGCGAGTCGGGAAAATCATTCCCGCGGCGGTGCCCTAAAAAGCTCAAGACCGAGATGGTGGCGAGCTAATCGCCAACAACTCGGTCTTGAAGATTAGGATGAAAAACGCAGTACTGAGTAACAGGCAGCGCTTAGAGCGCGACCTGCTGCTGAGCATCGAACCCACCGGTCTTCATAGACTGATGCTCAGCACCAGTTACAAAGGCTGCGACGAGAACGAATGCGCTCTTCATAGGTAGTCCCTTTGAGTCCAGAGTACCCGCGATTAGCGAGCGACCTGGTCGCTAGCGGTCGGGCCGCCGAGCTTCAAAGGCGTATGCTCAGCTTCGCGACGGCAAGCGCCGAGAGCGACAGCCGCGACTACTGCTGACAAAAGGATCAGCCCCTTCACACCCTGCATGGTCATATCTCCTGATACGATTCCGGCAAAAGCCGTACTCTGGGGTACCGGGAGGGCGCGTTCCGATCAAGAACTGAGGGGGCAATTCCCAAGTTTTCCAAGGCAATAGATGCGAAAATGCAACGGGACTTAGTGGGCAAAAGTCAACACTTTTGTGACTACGGTTAAGACGAGCAACACATTGAAATCGCTAATCTTTATGCGTCTCGACAAAGGCGTCGTTAATAATTGAACGAGGCCGTTCGTAAATAGGGTGTTAATTCAGAAGCGGTGACCAAGCAGGGTCCGAAGCGAACGCCGGAGTGTCGACCTTTCGTTCGTTGTAACCGGTGATATCAACCGAGAAGATTCGAGGTCCCCCGTTATTCCCCTGCGACTCCCGGAAGAACATCAAAACCCGGCCGTTGGGGGCCCAGGTTGGACCCTCGTTGTGAAATCCTTCGGTTAACGTGCGTTCGCCCGAGCCGTCCGGCTTCATGACCCCGATGATGAACGCCCCGCCCGCCTGTTTGGTAAAGGCGATGTAATCACCCCGAGGAGACCAGACGGGCGTCGAGTAGCTGCCATCACCCATTGAGATCGGATGCTGGTTCGATCCATCCGAATTCATGACCCAGAGCTGCTGTCGACCGGCCCGGTCGCTCTCGAAGACGATCTGACCGCCGTCCGGCGAGTAACTTGGACTTGTATCGATGCCGCTCGACCGCGTGATCTGCCGCGGCTGCCGGGAGCGGAGATCCATCTCGTAAATATCCGAGCCGCCGTCAGGGCGCCCGAGGCTCATGACCACCCGCTGCCCGTCGGGAGAGAATCGCGGCGCGAACGTCATGTTGGGAAAATCGCCGACGAGTTCGCGACGGCCTGTCTCCAGGTTCATGATGAAAACCTTCGGCTGGCCGCCGTCGGTATAGGACATGTACGTGATTTCCTGGTTCGTCGGCGAGAACCGGGGCGTGAGCACAAGCTCCTGGCCTTGCGTTAGCAAGCGGACATTCGCGCCGTCCTGGTCCATGATCGCGAGACGTTTCACGCGCTTCTCTTTCGGGCCAGTCTCATCGACGTAAACAACGCGCGTATCGAAATAGCCCTTCTCGCCCGTCAGCCGTTCGTAGACGCTGTCGGCGATGAGATGGCCGATACGCCGCCAGTTCCGCGACGCCGTTGAAAAGCGCTGGCCCGCGAGCTGCTTTCCGCCCGCGACATCCCAGACGCGGAATTCCGCGCCGACCTTGCCGTCGCCCGCGTTGACGACCCGCCCGACCACCAGCGCGTCAGCTTGAATGGAGCGCCAGTCGCCGAAGCGCGGCGCGGCGTTGACGTCTCTGACCTGCTCCAGGAACGACTGATGATCGAGCGGCCGGAAAAGCCCCGAACGTTCGAGATCGGCTTCGACGACAGCCGCGATATTGCTCGCCAGCTCCTGATCGTCGCCAAGGAAAGTTGGAATGGCGATCGGGATCGGCGCGATCGTGCCTTCTGTCTGCGTGCCTTTGAGCTGCGCCATCGCGCCCGGCGCAAAACCCGGAACGAGCCAGACGCAAGCAGCGACGAGCGTCGCAACGGAAAAGAGCCTTTTGAGGCGGACTTTCAAGATCATGGATGGTCTCTCATGCGTCACGGTGCGATTCGGAATTCCCAAGTCGTTGCTTCGCTTCGCGGTCGAATGAAGCAACTTTGGGGCATTTACAGCATTTCACGCGGATCGAAAGTCCAGTCGATGTACTTCCACCCGCCTTCGTACTTGTCCGGAGGCAATCGAAACGGCGAGCACATCCTGACGGCTCTGAGTGCGGCTTCGGCATAAACCTGTCCAGCCGTCGTCGATGGCGCTGATGTGACGCGCGGCTCACCGACGAGCGTGCCGTCGGCGTTGAGCTCCCAATGAAGCTCGACGACCGGAACCTCGCTGCCGCCACCCGTACCGGGCGGCCGCCAGCAGCCGTTGAGCTGAGCCTTCAGCATCCCCTTCAGGAGATCCTGCTCGCGCGCCGAAAGAACGGTATCGGAGCCCGTCTGCGTCCCCGCTTCCTTGCCGAAATTTGTCGACGTCGAGCTTGAGCCCGATGCCTGCTGCCCCTTCTTCTTCTTGTCCTTGTCGAGAAGAGCTTTCGGCGTTGCGTCGTCCGGCGACTTTTCGAGAAGAGACGCGATCTTGCTGGGATCGAACTGCTTCTTCGCGGCTTCGGCTTTCTTCTTCGCCTCTTCCTGTTTCTTCTTCTTGAGCTCGGCGGCCTTCTTCTTTTTTGCCTCTTCTTCCGCTTTCTTTTTCGCTTCGTCTTCGGCCTTCTTCTTCGCTTCCGCCTCGGCTTTTTTCTTGGCCTCCTCGTCAGCCTTTTTCTTCGCCTCTTCCTCAGCCTTCTTCTTGGCTTCCTCGGCTTGCCGCTCCTGCTCAAGCTTTTGCTCGAGAAGCTTTTTCTCGTCCGGCGTCGGACCGGGCTGAGGCTCCGGC
>JAEWCT010000233.1 GCA_023390485.1 Pseudomonadota bacterium | reverse complement strand
GATCGGGAAGGTCCACAATGAATGTCGCGCCGACGACGGTTCCGCCCGAACGCTGAATGAGCTTCACGGCAGCCTCCGCGGTGCCGCCTGTCGCGATGAGATCATCGACGATGAGCACACGCGCGCCCTTCTCGACGGCATCCTCGTGAATCTCGATCACATCGACGCCGTACTCCAACGTATATTCCTGTCCGATGGTCTTCCAAGGCAGCTTGCCTTTCTTCCGGATCGGAATGAACCCGCATTCGAGACGGTCTGCGATGGCGCCGCCTAGGATAAAGCCACGCGCCTCGATCCCGGCCACCGCATCGACTTTGCCGCCCTCAAACGGCTTCGCCATCTCCTTGATGGCCTTTTTGAGCCCTATGGGATCGGCGAGCAGCGTGGTGATATCCCGGAACATGATGCCCGGCTTGGGATAATCCGGGATCGTTCGAATGAGTTCTTCAATGCCGTCGAGGTTCTTCACGTGGCTCACTCCCGCCAAATTGACGGCGCAAAATAGCAATATCTCTTACTTCTAGGTAGTTTTAGAGCAACGCGCATGTGCTGAATGATTCGGCGCAGGCTTATGACACGCTCTTGAAGGACTTCGCGATGGCAGCCCAAGGCCCCTCCGCAACGGCCAGCCCCGATTTCGACCCGCTTTTGGACGACGGAGAAGACCTGCCGAGAACCTTTCGCCGCGAAAAGGAGGCCCGCGCCAGAGAAGCCCGCGAACGCGCGGCCCAGGAGCGCGCAGCCGCCCCGAGCTTGCCCATGGGAGCAGCGGACCGCCCGCGGCCACAGATCTATGCGACGGACGAACCGGACATCGACTCCGGCAAAGATCCGGTTCCCGCGACGGTGCGCCGGTTCGATGTGCCTTTCGTCGATCTCGTCACCTTCTTTCTGAAGGCCGTAATTGCGAGCATCCCAGCACTTTTCCTGCTTGGCGCAATCCTATGGGTGATGGGCGCGGCTTTGGAGGCGGTCTTTCCGGCGCTGATTAAGATGAAGATCCTGATCAGCTTCCCGAATTGAGCAACCCCACGGATTTCAGGGAAGAACGCGCCCTGCGACAGCCTTGAGCTTTTTGAGTAGCGCCGGATCGCGCGCTTCCGGCGGCGTGATGATCGCAACCTCAAGCGAGCGATCGGAGCCGATCGGACAAGCCGGATGCTCGCGCGGAAAATCACGCGCCAGCCGGGCAACAAGCCGCTGCGCCTTCTCGGTATTGTCCTTCATCACTTCGAGGATCGCCGCCACATCGACGTCGCCGTGATCGTCGTGCCAGCAATCGTAATCGGTCACCATCGCAACGCTGGCGTAGCAGATCTCGGCCTCGCGAGCGAGTTTGGCCTCTGGCATGTTGGTCATGCCGATGACGTCGCAATCCCAGGACCGGTAGAGATTGCTCTCCGCACGCGTCGAGAACTGCGGCCCTTCCATTGCCAGATAAGTGCCGCCGCTATGAACTTCGATCTTTTCGTGCTTGGCCGCCTTCTCGAGCGCCTTGAACAAGAGCGGGCTGATCGGGTCGCCCATCGCGACATGCGCGACGCAGCCGTTACCGAAGAACGATTTCTCGCGCGCGAACGTCCGGTCGATGAACTGATCGGGCAGCACGAAGTCGCCGGGCTTGTACTTCTTCTTGAGCGATCCGCAAGCCGAGACGGAAATGAGATCGGTCACGCCCGCCCGCTTCAACACGTCGATGTTCGCGCGATAATCGATGCCACCCGGCGACAACTTATGGCCGCGCCCGTGCCGCGGTAGAAAGCGAATAGGCAGTCCGTCGATGTCCGCAAACAGCACTTCGTCAGAAGGCGCTCCCCAAGGACTTTCGATCGCCTTCCATTCGGGATTGGCAAGGCCCGGCAGATGATAGAAGCCGCTGCCGCCAACAATGCCTAGAACCGTAGCCGTCATGCTCGCTGATCTCCCTGTCCCGACCCGTGCCGACAATTAAAAGAAAAAAAGCCTCGCAAGCGAGGCTTTCTCAGTTTGCAAATCGTCACAAGTGCCCGGGTCAGTTCCAAGGTCAGTGCTTGATGTTGGCCCAGATGCGCTTTTTCCCCAGATAGAGAAGAGTGGTCGTGACGATCAGGAATAGCAGGACTTGCCATCCGATCCGCTTGCGCTGATCGAGCGACGGGTCGGCTGCCCATGACAGAAATGCCACAATATCCCGGGCATAGTTGTCGACGGTCGGCGGCGTGCCGTCCTGGTAGGAAACGGCCCCGTCCGTCAGCGGTGGCGGCATGCTGATCTGATGGCCCGGGAAGGCCTTGTTATAGTATTGGCCGTCCATCATCTTGAAGTCCGCTGGCGGCTCTGAATAGCCGGTCAGAAGCGCATACACATAGTTGGCGCCGCCCTCCTGATAGGCGTTGAGAATGTCGCCAAGCATCAGGAACGGATGGACGTACCAGCTTGCCTCCCGATGGCTGTCGCGAGCCCTCGCGATGAGCGTGAGATCGGGTGGAAGCGCACCGTTCTGAGCCGCACGCGCTTCCTTGTCGTTATGATAGGGCCCGCGGATCGGATCAGAAAGTAACGCCGGCCGCTCGAACATCTTGCCTTCGTCGTTCGGCCCGTCGGTGATCTGGTTCGGCCACGCCGCAGCAAGTGCCTTAACCGCGTCTTCCGGAAATTCCGGTCCGCCCGGCTGCACAAGATTGCGGAACGCAAGCCGCTTCAATCCGTGACAGTTCGAACAGACTTCCTTGTAGACCTGGAAGCCGCGCTGAAGCTGCGCCTTGTCGAACTGCCCGGCGAAGCCGCCGAACGTCCACTTCTGCCGCTCGATCTCGGAATGACCGGCCTCCTCGGCCGACACGCTGCCGATCGCAACGGTCGCGGCGAAGAGGGACATCAGGGTAAGAGAGAAACGCTTTTTCATGTCACTCTCCTCCTCAGTGCGCTTCAGGAGCGGCGGTCGCTCCCGTCGGTAAACCCGCGCGGCCGCCTTTGCTCAATACGTCATCAGTAATCGAGCGAGGCAACAGCTTCGGCGTTTCGATGAGGCCGACGACCGGCATCACCACCAGGAAGAACAGGAAGTAGCAGACCGTGAAGACCTGCGCCGCGGTGACGTAGACGCCTTCCGCCGGCTTGGAGCCAAGATAGCCCAGCGCCACGCATGTGAAGACGAAGAACCAGAAGAACCATTTGAAGATCGGCCGGTACTTCGCCGAGCGCACGCGCGACGTATCGAGCCAAGGCGCAAACGCGATGATGATCACCGCCGAGAACATCGCGATGACGCCGCAAAGCTTCGCGTACTGCCCGAGCGGAATCCCAAGGAACGAGCTCGTGAAGGCGCGCAGGATCGCGTAGAACGGCAGGAAATACCATTCCGGCACGATGTGCGGCGGCGTCACCAGCGGGTTAGCTTCGACATAGTTATCCGCATGCCCGAGGTAGTCCGGTATGAAGAACGCGAACCACGCGAAGAGAATAAGGAACGCGAAAATCCCGACGGCATCCTTCGCCGTTGCATAGGGGTGCATCGGCACGGAGTCGGACGGCTGCTTGATATCGAGCCCGGTCGGATTGTTCTGGCCGGCAACGTGCAGCGCCCAGATGTGCAGGCCGACGACGCCCGTCAGCACGAACGGCAGAAGATAATGCAGGGCGAAGAAGCGATTGAGCGTCACGCCCGAGACCGAATAGCCACCCCACAGCCATTCGACGATCGCCGTGCCGAGCCCGTTGTAGATCGTGTCTAGCGCGGAAAAGAGGTTGGTGATGACGGTCACGCCCCAGAAGCTCATCTGGCCCCACGGCAGCGTGTAGCCCATAAACGCCGTCGCCATCATCAACAGCAGGATGATGACGCCGAGGATCCAAAGCACCTCGCGCGGCGCCTTGTAGGAGCCGTAGTAGAAGCCACGGAAGATATGGATAAAGACCGCGAAGAAGAACATCGACGCGCCGACGGCATGCAGGTTGCGCAGCATCCACCCGTAATTCACGTCGCGCCGGATGTGCTCGATCGAATTGAAGGCCGCGGCGTCGCTCGGCTGATAGTGCATGGCGAGAACGACGCCCGTCGCGATCTGCGCGATAAGGCAGACCGTCAGGATCCCGCCGAACGTCCAGAGATAGTTCAAGTTCCGCGGCGTCGGAAAATCCACAAAACTGTCGTTCATGAGCCGGGCGATGGGCAACCGCTCATCGAGCCATTTGCCCCAACGTGACGTCGGCACGTAACTAGAGGTCGAGCCTCCCATTTGTGCTCTCCCCTTTAACCGATTTTTATTTTTGTATCTGTTTCGAACGCATAAGGCGGCACTTCGAGATTGCGCGGTGCCGGCCCCTTACGAATGCGTCCCGATGTGTCGTACGTCGAACCGTGGCATGGGCAGAACCAGCCGCCGTACTCGCCGCGTTCGTCGCCCATGGACTGTCCCTTCGGGATGCAGCCAAGATGCGTGCAGATGCCGATGAGGACGATCCAGTTCTCGTGACCCTTGACGGTCCGGTTGGCATCCGTCGCCGGTTCGTTGCCTGTGAGAGCTTCATTGCGCGCGTTATCGTCCGGCAGCTTTGCGACGTCGACGTTCTCGGCCGCCTCGACTTCCGACTTCGTACGGTTGCGAATGAAGATGGGCTTGCCGCGCCATAACGCCGTTATCGCCTGACCCTCCTTGACCGGAGACAGATCGATCTCGACCGACGAAAGCGCTTTCGTGCTCGCGTCGGGATTCATCTGCTGAATGAAGGGCCAAAGAAGCGACGCGGCGCCGACAGCGGCGAACGCGTTACCAGCAACCACCAAGAAATCCCGGCGGTTCGGTTCTAGTGCGTCAGTAGTCACGGATGCCTCTCGCATTGGAAACCAGAGACGATGTGATGGCTCTTCGAGCGTGAGAGGAAAAACCCCGCAGCCAAATGCCTGTTTTGAATCTCTAGCTTGTTCGTTTCACTTCCCTGAGCATCGTTCTGACAGCCTTTGCTTCTGCTATCAATAAGCACCGCGACATAAGGCGAGAGGCAATTTGGCGCATATTCAGTACTGGACATAAAACCGGCGTTACCGCACGTCCCGACGACCATGCGCCTCGCACTTTATCAGCCTGACATAGCGCAAAACACGGGCACGATTCTGCGCCTCTGTGCTTGCTTCGGCATCCCTGTGGACGTCATCGGACCGGCCGGATTCGACATGAGCGACCGCGCGCTCAAACGGGCCGCGCTCGATTATTTGTCGCACGTAGAAATTACGCGTCACGCGGGTTTCGACAGCTTCATGGCTGAGCGAGATGCGGGCTCCGGCGGCCGACTCGTCCTGCTGACGACGAAGGCTTCGACGTCCCACTGCGATTTCCGCTTCGCGCCGGATGATACTTTGATGCTCGGCCGCGAAAGCGCGGGCGTTCCAGACACGGTCCACGACCGGGTCGATGCCCGCATCACGATCCCGATGCGGCCGGGATTGCGATCGCTGAATGTCGCCGTCGCCGCGGCAATTGTTCTCGGCGAGGCGCTGCGCCAGACGAACGGATATCCTCACGCCTGACCGCCTTGCTGTCGCACACCTGACACGTGACTGCTGCATTCCTCACATGCCGCCTTCACGAATCATACCCAATGCCGATCGAGACGTTTCTTGAAATCGCGGGCGCTGCATCGGCCCTGTTGCTGCTGGCGGGCTTGAGCGCCGGCCAACTGAATGGCGAATGGCGCATCTGGCCCGCGCCGCCTGCGGGCTCTCTCAAGAGCTTCGGCGTCTGGACGCTTTTCCGCACGTTGAACGTCGTCGTGTTGTTCCTCGGCATCGAGCGCTTTTTGACGACGCTCAGCGGCCCGGCGCTCCCGCTTCGGGTTGCCCTTGCCGCTCTCTCGGCTATCGCCGGAGTGGCGTATATCAACGCCCTATGGTCGCTCGGCCGGAAAGCAACTTATTGCCAGGCGAGCGGCCTGGCGACCGGCGGCATCTACCGCTGGACGCGAAATCCCCAATACGCCACAGCCATCGCAGCGTTCGCGACGCTGGGACTTGCCGCCGCCGCCTGGGACGCGACCTTGCTCGCCGCGGCGCTTGTCGTTGTCTATGCGATGATGGCGATTGCCGAGGAACCTTGGCTCGAAGCGCGCTACGGCAGCGACTATCTCGCCTACAAAGCCGAGGTACCGCGCTTCTTCAATTTTCGTCATGGCGTCGCGACGCTCGCCGCCATCGCAGCGAAGAAAGAGCCCTCACTCGCGAGAGAGCCCAAACGGTAGCGAGGAATCTCCCCGCGGCCTATTCCGCCGCCTCGCGCGCCAGGAAGCCGCCCGACTGCCGCCGCCAAAGCTGCGCATAAAGCCCGCCGCGCTTCAGAAGGTCGGCGTGCGTGCCCTCCTCCACGATCCGTCCATCTTCCATGACGACGAGACGATCCATCGCCGCGATCGTCGAAAGCCGGTGGGCAATCGCAATCACCGTCTTGCCGCGCATAAGCCTCTCGAAACTCGACTGGATTTCCGATTCAACTTCGGAATCGAGCGCACTCGTCGCCTCATCGAGAACGAGAATGGGAGCATTTTTCAGCAAAACGCGCGCGATCGCGATGCGCTGCCGCTGGCCGCCCGAAAGCTTCACGCCTCGCTCGCCCACGTGCGCATCGTAGCCGCGACGACCCTTGAGGTCCTCGAGCCCGAGAATGAACTCGTGCGCCTCGGCCTGCTTCGCCGCTGCGATCATTTCCGCTTCGCTTGCGTCGAGACGCCCATAGAGAATGTTGTCCCGGACCGAGCGGTGCAGAAGCGACGTATCCTGCGTCACCATTCCGATCTCGGCACGAAGGCTGTCCTGCGTCACGCCCGCGATGTCCTGGCCGTCGATGAGGATGCGCCCACCTTCGAGGTCGTAGAAACGCAGCAGCACGTTGACGAGAGTCGACTTACCCGCGCCCGAACGGCCAACAAGCCCCACCTTCTCGCCCGGACGAACGGTAAGCGACAATGATTCAATGACGCGCGGCGGTGCATCCGCGGAAGCCGCACGGCCCGCGCCATAATGGAAGTGAATGTGATCGAACCTGATCTCGCCCCGCGGCACCGTGAGCGGCTTCGCATCCGGTGCATCGACCAACAAGTTCGGACGCGAAATCGTTTCCATGCCCTCGTGAACGACGCCGATGTTCTCGAACACGTCCGCAATCGTCCACATCACCCATCCCGACATCGTCACGATGCGAATGACGAGACCGGCGACGACGGCGATAGCGCCAACGGAGACGTACTGCATCGTCCAAAGCCAGATCGCCATTCCGCACGTCGCGACGAGAAGGATGCCGTTCAGCACATAGAGAACGATTTCCATTGCCGTGATGAGCCGCAGCGAAGCCTGCCACTTCTCCATCTGCTCGGTCAGCGCCTCGCGCGCGTAAGCGTCTTCCCGCTCGGCGTGAGCGAAGAGCTTCACTGTCATGATGTTGGTGTAGCTGTCGACGATACGGCCGACGAGCATCGAACGCGCTTCGGAAGCTTCCGTCGAGCGTTCCTTGATGCGCGGCACGAAATAGCGAAGCGCGATGATATAGGCGGCAAGCCAAATGATGAGCGGTATCGTCAGCCTCCAGTCGGAAGCGGCGAAAAGCAGAGCCGAGCCGACGAACTGCACGCTCGCGTACCAGAGGGCATCGATCAGTTGCACCACGCTTTCACGCAGCGACGTTCCAGTCTGCATGATCTTGTTGGCGACGCGGCCTGCGAAATCGTTCTGGAAGAAACCGAGGCTCTGCCGCAGGACATAGCGGTGTGTCTGCCAGCGAATGCGCGATGTGCAGCCAGCCGAAATGATCTGATTTTTGACGAAGTCATGCCCAGCCGAAACGACCGGCCGCAGAACGAGGGCCACGAATGCCATGAAGGCCAGCATCGTCGCGTGCGTCGAGACGAAATTCGCCGGATCGCTCTCTGTACGCATCTTGTCGACGATCGTGCCGACGAACCCCATCAACGCCACTTCGATCGTCGAGCCGAGGCAGCCCGCGATCAGCAAAAGCACGAAATACGGCCACAGAGGTTTGATGAAAAACCAATAAAATGCCCAAAGCGTATCCGGCGGCCGGACGATCGCCCGGTCGTCAAACGGCTTGATTTGGGTTTCCCCCCATCTCATGAGGCGGCTGAGCATGATGTTATCGCAAGCAAAAAAGCGGCGCATGATCGCAGATCGGAAGATCCGATGGGCGACGGCGACCGGATATTGAAAGTGGGTGCCTGTTAGGGCTAAGGGTCTTTTCCGTCAAAAACAAGACACGGTAGCCACTTCTAGATGAACGCATCCGATACGCCTCTGGGGCAAAAGAAAGCAGCCGCGCGCGCCTGGTTCGAGAAATTGCGCGACGATATTTGCGGCGCGTTCGAAAAGCTCGAAGTTTCGCTGCCGGAAACGGCGCCTCACGGCCAAGATGCGCCTGGCACATTCACGCGCACACCCTGGTCGCGCACCGATCACACGGGCGCTCCGGGCGGCGGTGGCATCATGAGTATGATGAATGGCCGCGTGTTCGAAAAGGTCGGCGCGCACACGTCGACCGTGCACGGTGAATTCGCGCCCGAATTCCGCAAACAAATTCCCGGAGCCGACGAAAGCCCCGAATTTTGGGCATCCGGCATCTCGTTGATCGCGCATCCGCGCAATCCCAACGTACCGGCGGTTCACATGAACACCCGCATGATCACCACGTCAAAGTGGTGGTTCGGCGGCGGCGCCGACCTGACGCCCGTGCTCGACAAGCGACGCACGGACACGGACGCGGATACGCTCGCATTTCATGCGGCGATGTACGGCGCCTGCGCCGCACATCCCATTGTCGATTACAGCAAGCTCCGGACTTGGTGCGATGAATACTTCTACCTGCCGCACCGAAAAGAGAAGCGCGGCGTCGGCGGTATTTTCTACGATTACCTGACGCCCTCCGAAGCCGACGGCGGCTGGGACGCAGCCTTTGCTTTCACGCAGGACGTCGGACGCGCTTTCGCGAGCGTCTATCCCATGCTCGTCAGAGGCAATTACACGCTTGGCTACTCGGACGAGCAGCGCGATGAGCAATTGGTGCGCCGCGGCCGCTACGTCGAATATAATCTTCTCTATGATCGTGGCACGATGTTCGGACTGAAAACAGGTGGCAATGTCGAAAGCATTCTTTCGTCGATGCCGCCATTGGTGAAGTGGCCCTAGTGACCTGCGCGCCGCAATAACGCGACGGCGGCCTTCGGGGGGAAGGCACAATGAAACGCCTCGTCTGCTCCATGGATGGCACCTGGAACGACGACGTCGAGGCGTTGCCATCAACCAACGTTGCGAAGCTCACGCGCGCCGTTCTTCCCTTCGATCATCGCGGCGTCAGGCAGCTCGTCCGCTACGTCGCCGGCATCCCGGCATCGCAAGAAGGATCGATGTCCGTCGAGGAAGCCTCCGGTTCCGAAATCGGCGAGCGCATCAGGGCGGCCTATCAGTTCCTCAGCAACACCTACGAGCCGGGAGATGAAATCTACCTGTTCGGCTTCTCCCGCGGCGCTTACGAAGCGCGCAGCCTCGCGAGCTTCATCGCGCTCTTCGGCATTGCGCGAAAGGATGCCGGTTTCGCCATCGAAGACGCCTGGCAGCTCTATCGGCAATCGGAACACCGGCGCAATTTCAACGCCGTCGCCGAATTGAGCGACGCTTGCCACTATCCAGTCCGCATCCGATGCATCGGTGCCTGGGATACGGTCGAATATGCCGGAGCGTCACGCTGGTCTTGGGGCTGGCTTCGCGGCAGGCGGAGCTATCACGACATGCGATGGCACGACACGGTCGATGTCGTCCTGCATGCGCTCGCGATCGATGAAACGCGACGTGCATTCCGGCCCGCAATGTTCACGCTTGACCACGACATCGCGTTGCCGACGCATCAGCACGTCGAGCAAGCATGGTTTGCCGGATCGCATGGCGATGTGGGCGGCGGTTGGCCCGAAACGGAACTCTCCGATATCACGCTTCTTTGGATGGCTGACAAAGTCCGTTCCGCCACCGATCTCGCAATCGACATCGAGAAACTGCAGCGCGAGTCGAGCCCCGATCCACTTGGCCTCCAGCACGCCCCGGCATCGGGATGGCGCGACGTAGTCGCTCGGCGCTTTCCGTATCTGCGCCTCATCCAGGACGATAGCCGCGTTTTCAAAAACGGGAGAACAAGCAAGCACCCGAACGGCCAAGCCTCTCTCAATGAAACGGTCGACGAAAGTGCGCTCGCCCGCCTCGGTCAGACAATCCGTGAAATGCATGGCAGACGCATTGAAGAGCGCATTTACCAGCCTCTGGCCTTGCAATCCCGCTCTACAATACCCTCCGAAGATGAAGCCTGAAGGCTTCAGCTGTCACAATCTCTGCTATCGCAACCGCGTCAATAATGCAGAGCCCTTTTGACTTGCGTTGATGCCACTTCTTTCCCAGCTTTGTAGCACCCTGCAAGATCTGCACGTATCAGCGTTTCATCCTGACAGCCGTCTCGATCGGCAGCGTCCCGCCGACCAATCCCTAGGAACATGCAATGGCATCACTCTTCGACCCGCTCCAAGCCGGCGCGTTCTCGCTGAAGAACCGTGTTGTGCTCGCACCCTTGACGCGCTGCCGCGCCAGCGCCGGGCGCGTGCCCAACGACCTCATGCGCGAATATTATGTGCAGCGTGCATCCGCCGGCTTGCTGCTCACGGAAGCGACGTCCGTTACGCCGATGGGCGTTGGTTACCCCGACACGCCAGGCATCTGGTCGGATGAGCAGGTCGCGGGCTGGAAGCGCATCACCGATGCCGTCCATGCCGCTGGCGGCACCATTCTTCTGCAGCTCTGGCACGTTGGCCGCATCTCCGATCCTGTCTATCTCGACGGCGCATTACCCGTCGCCCCGAGCGCCATCGCCGCCAAGGGCCACGTGAGCCTCGTGCGTCCGATGCGCGATTACGTCGTGCCGCGTGCACTGGACCTCAGCGAAATCCCGGGCATCATCGCCGACTATCGTCGTGGCGCCGAAAATGCCAAGCGCGCAGGTTTCGACGGGGTCGAAGTGCATGGCGCCAACGGCTATCTGCTCGATCAGTTCCTGCAGGATTCAACCAACCATCGAACCGATGCCTACGGCGGACCGATCGAAAATCGCGCACGCTTGATGCTTGAAGTCGTCGACGCCTGCATCGCGGTTTGGGGCGCGGATCGGGTCGGCCTGCATCTCGCGCCGCGCGGCGATTCACACTCGATGGGCGATAGCGATCGCCTTGGCACTTTCAGCTACGTCGCACGCGAAGTTGGTAAGCGGAAAATCGCTTTCATCTTCACGCGCGAGTATGAAAGCCCGGATTGGATCAGCCCGGAACTGAAGAAGGCTTTCGGCGGCGTGTTCATTGTCAACGAGAAGTTCACGAAGGAATCGGCGGAGGCGGTCATCAAATCCGGCACCGCGGACGCCGTCAGCTTCGGCAAGCAGTTCATCGCCAATCCGGACTTGCCGAAGCGGCTGGAACTGAACGCACCCCTGAACCCGCCTGATCCTTCAACGTTCTACGGCGGCACCGCCAAGGGATATACCGATTACCCGGCCCTCGCGCCGGAAGAAGTATGAAGCCGGACCACCCACACGAGGCGGCGCCGGGCTCAACGCTCGGCGCGGCCTCGCATTGAAACGCTGTCGAAAGCCGCCGCGAATTCGACTGAGCCCGGTTTCGAAATGGCAAACGTCATCCGCCGGTCGAGTTCGGCTTGCAGCTGCGATCCGTTGAGACCGATGACCATTTTGTTGATGTAGTAGGCGCGCCTTGCGAAGAAATTCGGCGTCGGCGCCTCCGATCCTGGCGACTGCATCATCTCGAGGCCCGTCATAGGCCCCGCCAGATTCATCAGTTCGAGCTCGGCGCCGGAAAGCGAATACCGGCCCTGTTTCTGCGCCGTATCCTGCAGCGTCTTGAGCTTCATGGCTTGCAGCATCGGCCCAATGTCGGCGTCGATGTTGAGCGTGTGAATGCCCATACCCTCGCGCGTCTTCGCGTAGGCCTGTTGCACGGTCCATTCGAACGGCTGATGCTTGACGTTGGCGTACATCTTCTTCAGCACCGCCAGCTTGCGTTTGAGTAGCGCCGTTCGCTCGGGAGAATTGCCCCGGTCGCGGAGTTTCGCTGAAATGCGCGAAATGAAAGCCGGACCGCTCCGCGCCAGTTCATTGATCGAGTTGGCATCGAGAAGTTGCGCATAGCCGAGCGCGCTCGAAATCGCCCGGCCCGTCTTCTTCGTTGGATGAATTCCCGATTGCATATCGTACGTGCCGACGCCCCCCGTCTCGAGCGCGTAAACTCTGACGACCTGCTCCTTCGAAAGACCGAGCGCCGCCGCTTCCGTCGCATAGCGAACCTTGAATTCCTTCTCCGACACGCGTTCGGGAACGAAATTGTAAACGCTCTTCGCCGCAGCGAGGTAATCCGGGATCGTTGCAAGCTCTTTCGGCTGCGTGGGATCGCTCTGCCTCTGCACCGTGAGGAATCGTTCGTATTTCGCGGCGAGGTCACCCGAAAGCGCCGGTCCCTGATACGCGGGCGGAAAGCTCATCACGTAGTCGCTCGCGCTGAACGGAATTTTCTGAGACCGCTTGCGCTTGCGTACCTCGCGCTTGTCGTCGACCGCCGCCCAGTATTGGTCGAGTTGCGCGTCAAAAATTCGGCGCGCAGCTTTCCACTGCTGAAACTGGTCCACTTCGCTATCGGAAAGGGAGGCGAGAAAATCCGCGGTCGATTGCGCCTGCGCTTTTCTCGAAGGGACGAAAAGCAGCACCGCCAGGGCCATCATGCATAGGCCCAGCACGCGCAACGGTGATGTCGTCCCTTGGTAGGCCACGCCCAGCCCCGCTTGCCTGGTATCTAGTTTTTCAACGAGACGCAGTTTGAAATCACGAAAAGAAGGTACCGTGATTCATTGGAGCCCGGCCATCCGATCGCATCATCCTTCAAATTCCATTACGCTTCGAATAATGAACCCGCTTTCCGCCCCCAATATGACAGATATGAACATACCGGAACTCGATGCCGCAACGTTCGAGGCATTAGCACGATCGCGCCTCCTCCCGGCCCCGCCAGCACTCGACGAGCCTCACGCGCCCGGCGACGACGACCTCAATCCCGGAAGCCCGCGGCCGCGGACCGGCCTGCGC
>JAEWCT010000221.1 GCA_023390485.1 Pseudomonadota bacterium | reverse complement strand
AAGCAGCATGACCCCGTACGGCGTGCAGGGCGGAAACACCGTATCGCCGATGACCAAACCGCCGACGTTGTAGAGATGGAAGCCGTCGACGTCTTTCTCCTGATCGATGGCGCCGAGAACGGCCTTGACGTCAAAATGTTTCGGCAGCGGCAGCTGCACCAAAATGCCGTGTATCGACGGATTGGCACTAAGCTCCGCAATTTTCTGAATGACTGTTGACTGCTCGACGTCCGCCGGAAACAGGAACTTGCGCGAATTGATTCCGACGTCGGCGCAGGCCTGGATCTTCTTTCGCACGTACACGGCCGACGCCGGGTCTTCTCCGACCATGATGACCGCAAGGCCGGGTGACACGCCAAAATTCATTTTCAGAACTTCAACCCGTTGCCGGCACTCTTTACGAACACCCGCTGCCACGGCCTTACCGTCGATAATTTTGGCTGTCATTTGTGTTGCTCGCTGAAGTGCTGCAGCTCTCAGAAGAACGCTGCAGCGCGTTGGCAGAAGTTGGATCAAGGCATTCCGTGCGCGTCGGGCGCATCATCGTTGATTGACGCCGGCGACCCGCTTTGCGAAGCCAGCCGCCGGCGCCTGCTGTTAGAACAATCCCTGGATCTGGCCCTTGTCGTCGAGGCGGATGGAGTCCGCCGACGGCACCTTCGGCAGGCCCGGCATGGTCATGATCTCGCCGGTGACGACGACGATGAACTCGGCGCCCGCCGACAGCCGAAGCTCGCGAATGGGCACGATGTGGCCGGTCGGCGCGCCGCGCTTCGCCGGGTCGGTCGAGAACGAGTACTGCGTCTTCGCCATGCACACCGGGAAGTGGCCGAAGCCCGCGGCCTCGAAGTCCTTGAACTGCGTCTCGACGCTCGCATCGCAGGCGATGTCGGCGGCGCGATAGATTTCCGTCGCGATCGTCTTCACCTTGTCGCGCAGCTTCATGTCGTCCGGATAGAGCGGCTTGAAGTTCGCCTTGCCGTCGTCGATCACCTTGACGACGTGATGCGCCAGCGCCTCCGTGCCCTTGCCGCCGTCGGCCCAGTGCGTGCACAGGAACGCCTTCGTGCCCATGCTTTCGGCGGCCTTCTGCACCTCGACGATTTCGGCCTCGGTGTCGGTGATGAACTTGTTGACGGCGACGACCGCCGGCACGCCGAACTTGTTGACGTTCTCGATGTGGCGCTTGAGGTTCTCGCAACCCTTGGCGACGGCCGCCGCGTTCTCGGCCTTGAGGTCGTCCTTGGCGACGCCGCCATGCATCTTCAGTGCGCGGACGGTCGCGACGATGACGACCGCCGCCGGTGCGATGCCGGCCTTACGGCACTTGATGTCGAAGAACTTCTCGGCCCCGAGATCGGCGCCGAAGCCGGCTTCGGTGACGACGTAATCGGCGAGCTTCATCGCCGTCTTCGTCGCCAGAACCGAGTTGCAGCCGTGGGCGATGTTGGCGAACGGACCGCCGTGGATGAAGACCGGGTTGTTCTCGAGCGTCTGCACCAGGTTCGGCTGCAGCGCGTCCTTCAAGAGCACCGTCATGGCGCCGTCGGCCTTCAAATCACGGGCGCGGACCGGCTTCTTGTCGCGCGTGTAGGCGACAATGATGTTGCCGAGGCGGGTCTCGAGGTCTTTGAGATCCTTCGACAGGCAGAGGATGGCCATGACCTCGGAGGCGACGGTGATGTCGAAGCCGTCCTCGCGCGGGAAGCCGTTCGACACGCCGCCCAAGGAGTTGACGATCGAGCGCAGCGCGCGGTCGTTCATGTCGAGGACGCGCTTCCAGCCGACGCGGCGCTGGTCGATGCCAAGCGCGTTGCCCCAGTAGATGTGGTTGTCGATCAGGGCCGAGAGCAGGTTGTGGGCGCTGGTGATGGCGTGGAAGTCGCCGGTGAAGTGCAGGTTGATGTCTTCCATCGGCACGACCTGGGCGTAGCCGCCGCCCGCCGCGCCGCCTTTGACGCCGAAGCACGGCCCGAGCGACGGCTCGCGCAGCGCCGCGATGGCCTTCTTGCCGATGTAGTTGAGGCCGTCGCTGAGCCCGACCGTCGTCGTCGTCTTGCCCTCACCCGCCGGCGTCGGGCTGATCGCCGTGACGAGGATCAGCTTGCCGTTTTTATTGGATTGAATCTGATCGATGTAAGCGGTGGAGACCTTCGCCTTGGTCCATCCGTATGGAATGAGCGCATGCGATGGCACGCCGATTTTGGCTGCGACTTCGGCGATCGGCTTAATCTTCGCTTCGCGCGCAATCTCAATGTCGGACTTCACAGACACGGGTTTTCCTCCGAGATATCTTTTTTTATTGGCAATGCACCAATAGTGTGGGGCGAGCCGGGATATTGAACTGCCACAGGTGGCACGCCAAGCACCTGCGGCCAAAAATCCGGTTTCGGCTTGGGTGTCCGGCGGGACATCCGCTGATGCCTTAGTTAGCGAAATGGCGCAAGATCCTCCCGCGTCGCGGCACATCGGGAGAGAGGTGCGAGAGCCCGGCACTCGCTCGCGCAGGGGGAAAACGCTTTGGAGGAACTCACTGATCTATCGCTCGCGTACGCGCCGCGCGCGCCTCAGAGAAAAACTCTGCGCCGGCGCATCTATGAGGTCATCGAGACCGGCCACGGCGAGAGCTTGGCCAGCAAAATCTTCGATGTCTTCATCGTGATGCTCATTCTGCTGAATGTCGGCGCCTTCGTTGCCGAGACAGTGCCGAAGCTCAGAGCGATGTGGGGACGCGAATTTTATTATTTCGAATGTTTCTCGGTCGCGATTTTCACCGTCGAATATCTGTTGAGGCTTTGGACCGCGGTCGAAGTTCCCTACCTGTCGCGCACCGGGCCGTGGCTGGCCCGATTGAAACTCGCGCGGCAGCCGGCATTGATCATCGATCTTCTCGCGATCCTACCCTTCTATCTCAGCGGTCTCTTCGCAATCGACCTGCGCGTGCTCCGGACGCTGCGGCTACTGCGGTTCCTAAAGCTCTCCCGTTACTCGCCCGCGATGTACACGCTCATTCGCGTGCTTTCGAACGAGCGCCGCGCGCTGCTCGGCGCCGGGCTACTGCTGGCTGCGGCGCTGCTCTTCTCGGCAACGTTGATGTATTACGTCGAAGGCGAAGCCCAGCCGGAAAAATTCGGCAGCGTGCCGGACGCGGCATGGTGGGCGATCGCGACGTTGACAACGGTCGGCTACGGCGACGCAACACCGGTAACTGCCCTTGGAAAAATCGTTGGCGGCATCACCATGATCACCGGACTTTGCATTCTCGCGCTGCCGGTCGCGATCATTTCCACCGGCTTCGCTCAGGAGC
>JAEWCT010000158.1 GCA_023390485.1 Pseudomonadota bacterium | reverse complement strand
CATCTGCATCATGGGTGTAATCGTGGTGGCGCCGACGAATACGGCGCGCCCGAGGTCGGGCCAGCGCTATGGTTCGTACCTCGTCGGCGGGAGGACTGCAGTCGGCTGGGGAGGATTTCGATGATCGCCAGAACGACCCGCCGGGGAAGAGGCCATCTGGTGCGCCTTCTTGAACGAACCCCGGAGCCGTATTTGTCTCTTAACGATGTTCCTGCGCCTGCGAAGTGAGCGCTGCGTCGAGGCGCCACGCTGCTAGCATTTCCATGCAGGTCCAATGGCCGAGGCCCCTGGCCCCCGCCGACCTTGCCCTGAATGGCCGGTCGCAGGACAAACGACCCCCAAAGGAAGCCGGGGCGCTACCGGGTCCTGGAAGCGCCCCGTCGGTTTACGCGCAGATGCCGAAGCACTATTTTTTCATGGTGCCGCCGGGCGATGCGCCTTCACCTTTCTTGTCCACCGCCCCCGCCGTGCCTGCGCCTTGCGAACTCGGCTCCTTGGTGGACGGCGTCTGGCTTTGGGCTGCCGAGCCGGTGCCCGCCGTTCCGGAGGAGGACGAGCCCGCAGCCGTGCCCGCCGAGCCGCCCCCCGCGCCGCCAGCACCACCACCACCTCCGCCGCCGCCCTGAGCGAACGCCATCGACGTTGAAAGCGCGAGCGCGGCGGCCAATCCGATTGTAACCAGTTTCATGTGACGTCCTTTCGGTTAGAGGCGCGTCAACCGCCTGCGCGTGACAGCGTTCCTAAGGTTGCATTGGCGCGCCTGCGTGACCCGGTCGTTGGTCCAAAAGTGGACAGACGCGAGCTGGAGCCGGCGCAATCGCTGTGCTGATTGCGCCATGACAATCCGAGCGCTGGAGGTCCGATTCCTCCCATCGAGTTGAGGCGTCGTCTGCCCGTCGAGCGCTCCCAGGTGGAAGACCCTGCATCATCATTCTGACCTCTTGATTCTCACCGCTTGTTCCTGTGTGCGCTGACAAGCGGCCCGCTCCAGCGAGGTCTGCCAGCCGCACTGCCGAAGAGTCGACTGGCACCAACCCGGGCGGCTCCTCTTGGCGCATGAATCTATTTGCCGACTTGCTGTCGCCGGCGAGGATGCAAGTATCCGACAAAGCCTCTTGCAGGCCGGGCCTCATGACAAGCCGGACACGAGCGTTGGCATCGTCTCGAGAACTCGGTCGAAGCGTTGCCTCTGGTCGGCGGTCGGCGGGCCCCGACTGGGAACTTTTAAATTCGGGGCAAGTTGAAGCCAGCAGGGAGGATTACGGCAGGCCCTCCTGATACCGCACAAACTGGAGGCCCTATGGCGAAGCAATCAAAGAAAAAGCGAGCCGCTTCCCGGCGGTCGCGACCACCGCAGAAGAAGCTGGGCGATCTCTTCCTTGAGACGCTCAAGGATATCTATTTTGCCGAGAACAAGATCATCAAGACTTTGCCGAAGATGGCCAAGGCCGCGCAATCGAGAGAGCTCGCCAACGCCTTCAACAAGCATCTTCGCGAGACCCAGGGACAGGTCAAGCGCCTGGACAAGATCTTCCGGATGCTCGGCAAGCCCGCCCGCGGCAAACCATGCGAGGCCATCAATGGCATCACCGATGAAGGCGCCGAGATCATGCGCGACTTCAAGGGAATGCCCGCACTCGACGCCGGCCTGTTATCCGCAGCTCAGGCGGTCGAGCACTACGAAATCTCCCGCTACGGGACACTAAGAACCTGAGCCGAAGAACTCGGCATGACGGATGCGGCGGAGCTGCTCCAGGCCACCCTCTCCGAAGAAGAAGCGACTGATCAAGCGCTGACAGCATTGGCGACCTCGGTCATCAATCTCGAGGCCGAGCAAGAGGAAGCGGAGGCTGCCTAGAGCGCGACGGGGCACCCGCGGTCCGCATGGTCGGCCTGAGGCATCGAAATGACGAATTTTCTCAAGCTTCGGACCTGGGCCGACGATCAGCACATCTTCGCAGTGGTCGAAACGCCTCGCGGCAGCAGCTGCAAACTTGACTTCGACCCGGCGCTGCGCGTCTTTACGCTTGCCAAGCCTTTGATGGCCGGCCTCAGCTATCCATACGACTGGGGCTTTATCCCATCAACCAAGGCGCAGGACGGTGACCCGCTCGACGTCCTGCTGATTCACGATGCGCAAACCTATCCCGGCGTGATCTTGCGATGCAGACCGATAGGAATCCTGGAAGTCGAGCAAAACAGCAAGGGCAAGAAAGAGAGAAACGATCGCGTGTTCGCCGTGCCCGACCGCTCGCCGCTCGAGACCGATCTGAAGGACATCCGGCATCTTCCCTCTCGAGCACATCAAGAACTTCAGCAGTTCTTTGTCGCGACGAATGCGCTCGAGAAAAAGGAGCTCAGGTTCCTGGGTTGGCGCGGCCCATCTCACGCCATCAAGACCATCAAGCGGCTATCCACCTAAGGGCAAAGTGTCAGCGGTCGGGTACCGAAGGAATCAGATGAACGGCTTCCCGCCCGTGACTGCGACGGTCGTGCCGGATGTGTAGCTCGACAGAGGATCGGCGAGCATCACATATGCGGTTGCAAGTTCGGCCGGCTGCCCTGCTCGCTGCATTGGCACCTGCTTGCCAAAGTTCTTCACCGCCTCTTCCGGCATGGTCGATGGAATCAGGGGTGTCCAGATTGGACCAGGCGCAACCGCGTTCACGCGGATGCCTTTTTCAGCGAGCATCTGCGCCAGTCCGCCAGTGAAATTCTGGATCGCACCCTTTGTCGTGGCATAAGCCAGCAGGATAGGATTCGGCATGTAGGCGTTCACCGATGCGGTGTTAATGATTGCACTTCCCGGCTTCATAAGTGGGACGGCTGCCTTTGCGAGGTAGAACATGGCGTGGATGTTTACCTCAAAGGTCAGCCGCCACTCCTCGTCACTGATATCGCCGATATCCCCGAACGTCGCCTGATGCGCGGCATTGTTGACGAGGATGTCGACGCCACCGAGGTCGGTTGCCGCCCGTTTGACCACCTCCCGACAATGCTCGGCATTTCGGAGATCGCCCTCGACGAGGATAGCTTTGCGCCCTTCCCGCTCGATGAGGCTTTTCACCTCCTGAGCGTCTTCGTTCTCGTTGAGATAGGCGATCAGGATGTCTGCCCCCTCGCGCGCGAACGCAATGGCTACCGCCCGGCCAATGCCGCTGTCTCCGCCGGCTATGATGGCCTTCCTTCCCTTCAGCCGGCCTGAACCTTTGTAAGTAGCTTCTCCATGGTCTGGTCGCGGCCTCATCGCTGCCGTGGAACCCGGCATCTCCTGTTCCTGTGCGGGGTATGGCGGCTTGGGATAGTCGATCATGTGTGTAGCTCCAGTCGAGGCGCGCTTTGGATGTCTGTGAAATTCCGCCTTGCCGGCCGCGCTACGATTTAGCGGAGCCCGGCTCGGCCATCTTGCGATGGGCGGGCAGCACGTTGGCGACAGCCGACTGGATCTTGTTCTTGATGCCCGTGACGATGTCGCCCTTGCCGCTCATCATCGCGTCGAAGCCGGCTTGCGCGACTTCAGCCGCATCATCCTTCTTGCCAGTGCCGACGCTGGTATCCATCATATCGGCGCGGCGAAAGAACTCGGTTTCGGTCGCGCCCGGCATGAGACAGGTGACGGTAACCCCCGTGTCGCGCAGCTCCTCGCGCAGCGCAAACGAGAATGAATCGAGAAATGCCTTGCTGCCATTGTAAATTGCCTGGAAGCTGCCCGGTATGAAGCCCGCAATAGAGCCGGTAATCAGAATCCGCCCGGCGTTGCGCTGGCGCATCTCGTCGCCGACGCGGTGGATGAGATAGACAGTCCCGGTGATGTTGGTATCGATCACCCGCCTGATCCGGTTGAGATCCTGATCAAGGAACGCGTGGCCCAGGCCGACGCCAGCGTTCGCAAGCAAGGCATCGACCGGACGCCCCTTGGTCGCTGCATAAAGCCGGTCGATGC
>JAEWCT010000152.1 GCA_023390485.1 Pseudomonadota bacterium | reverse complement strand
AGATGGATTTTTGCGTTCTGAGCCGAAACGCCCATTTGCTCGCTGCCCCGCCACGCGACCGGACGAACATAGCAGTCGGCGAGCTTATTGGCGGCGATGACATCGCGGCAAGCCTGATCGATTTCGGCAACCGAATACGGAATTTCGAAATCCAATATCCGGGCACTCTCGACCAGACGCTCGCTGTGCTCGGTCAGTTTGAAAATCTCGCCGTCGTACGCGCGCTCACCCTCGAACACCGAGCTGGCATAGTGCAGCGCGTGGGTCAGCAGATGGACCTTCGCATCCCGCCAGGGGATGAGGACCCCGTCGAACCAGATGAGCCCATCGCGGTCGTGATAGGGGATGAGGTCAGCCATACGAGTCAAAATCCTTCCAGGGCGTTATGGTTAGCGTGTGCCGAAGGTTGGCCGGGCGTCTCGAAAAGCTGGGGCTTGGCAAGCTGAAACCGCGGAACGTGCAGTTCAGTGCGCCTAGCGCGGAAGCAGGGAGACCTGCCGGACAGGTCAGCATTTTGGCTTGCAACAGAATACAATCGAGGCCAATAAGTCAACATGACTGACATAACGTCAGAAGGCCCGTCAGAACACCTTGCCGGAACTGGGCATGCGTCCGCTCCCGCGGTGGCCGATGGCCGGCCTTCCCCACTCGTCGATCTGATCGCGTACATAGAGCTTTTCTATTTCGCCTATCGCGACTTCACGTGCGACCCGGACACCATTCTGTCCCAGTACGGCTTCGGCCGCGCGCATCATCGCGTGCTGCACTTCGTGCATCGCAATCCAGGCCTGAAGGTCGCGGAATTGCTGGATATTCTGAAGATCACTAAGCAGTCTCTGGCACGTGTTCTGAAGCAGCTCGTCGATGAGGGATTCATCATCCAGAAGGCCGGAAACGAGGATCGGCGCGAGCGCCGGCTCTACCTCTCCGCCAAAGGCGCGCGGCTGAACGATAAACTGACACAAATTCAGGCCAAACGCATCGAGGGGGCGCTCGCGAACCTCGGCCCAGGCGCCGATGCCGTAGCGCGGAATTTTCTTTTTGCGATGATCACAGAGAAAGACCGGCCCCAGGTAGAAACCCTCATCAAAGGTCAGCGGACCGGCCCATCGGACGCTGCACCCGATTACAACCCGTGAGAGCCCTGATGGCGCAGGAACGAGCCGAACCTTTAGCGGACAACGCCCCGCACATACTGGTTGTAGATGACGATCAGAAAATCAGAGGCCTACTCGGCCGCTTCCTATCGAGCAACGGCTTCCGCGTCACTGAAGCAGCCGATGCCGCTGCTGCACGCGCCTTCATGCGCGGCCTGTCATTCGATCTCGTGCTCCTCGACGTCATGATGCCCGGCGAGTCGGGCCTCTCCCTCGCCCGCGATCTGAAGCTGACGCGGCCTGTCCCCATCTGCATGCTGACGGCTCTTGCTGAAGCTCAGGATCGCATTTCAGGTCTCGAGGCCGGCGTCGACGACTATGTCTCGAAGCCGTTTGATCCGCGTGAGCTGCTGCTCCGGTTGCGCAACATCCTTCGCCGCGGCCAGGTGCAATCCGCCCCGCGCGACGAAATCCGAATGGGTGGCTGCGTCTTCAGCATCGCTCGCGGCGAGCTCAAACGTGACGACGAAGCCATCAAGCTCACCGAACGCGAACGGGATCTCCTGAGGCTATTCTCGCAGCGCATCGGCGTTGCCGTTCCCCGCCACGAGCTCTCGAGTGACGACAGCACAGGCAGCGAACGCGCGATCGACGTCCAGATCAATCGCCTGCGCCGCAAGATCGAGGCTGATCCGTCGAACCCCGTCTACCTGCAGACTGTCAGAGGTAAGGGCTATATCCTCTACACGGATTGACCGCGATGACCGGCTTCATCCCGGCAACGCGAACGGTGGAAAATTAGCTTCAATGGCGGTTGTGCCCGAAACGACACCGGATACCGGCAGCGGCGCCTCGCGGTATCGGCGCTTCCGCGAGCATCCGTATGTCGTGGCCCTGCTCAACATCGGCGCCGAGATGCTCCCGAAGGGCCTCTACGCCCGGGCGCTGCTCATCATCATCACGCCGATCGTCGTCCTCGAAGGTGTCATAGCGTTCGCGTTCATGGAACGCCATTGGCAGGCCGTGACACGCCGCCTGTCGGAAGCAACCGCTCGTGATATTGCCGCGCTGATCGAGGTCTATGAGGATCTGCCGAAAGCGGACGGCGCCCAGAAGATCATCGATCTCGCGCGCGAGCGCCTCAGCTTGCAAATGGAGGTACTTCCGAACGGCGATCTTCCGCCGCCGGGACCGAAGCCGTTTTTCCGCTTGCTCGACCGCGCGCTCTCGAACGAATTGCGCAAGCACGTTCAGCTGCCGTTCTGGATCAACACCGTTGGCGACCAGAACGTCGAGATCCGCGTCAAGCTCGACGATGCCATTTTGCGCTTCGTCGCAACGCGCAGCCAAACCTACGCGTCGAACTCGCATATCTTTCTTCTCTGGATGGTCGGTTCGTCCGTCATCCTGCTGACGGTCGCGATCCTGTTCCTGCGCAATCAAATCCGGCCGATCTTGCGGCTCGCCGATGCGGCAGACGCCTTCGGCAAAGGCCGAGGCATCCCTGAAGATTTCCGGCCACGCGGCGCGCGCGAAGTCCGCCAGGCTGCCCTTGCCTTCCTGCAGATGCGCGACCGCATCAAGCAGCACGTCGAGCAGCGCACGACGATGCTCGCCGGCGTCAGCCATGACCTGCGAACGGTGTTGACGCGGTTCAAGCTCGAACTGGCGCTGCTCGACGACACACCCGAAACGCGCGCACTCTCGGGCGATGTCGACGAGATGCAGCACATGCTCGAGGACTATCTGGCGTTCGCCAAAGGCGACGGCGGCGAGGAAGCCAAGCCGACGAATCTGAAGGAACTCCTCGAAGAGATCGTCGACGACGCATCGATCTATGCCTGCACGATCGATCTCAAGATCCGCAAAAGCAAAGGCGACATCGTCTTGCCCCTGAAACGGCAAGCCCTGAAGCGCGCCATCATGAACCTCGTCACCAACGCCACTCGCTTCGGCGACCGGATCATCATCCGCGTCGCGCCGGAGGGCCAATGGGTGCGCATCGAAGTCGATGACGACGGCCCCGGCATCCCCGAGCATGAGCGCGAGAACGTCTTCCGTCCCTTCTACCGGCTCGATCACGCCCGCAATCAGGACGAAGGCAACAGCGGGCTCGGCCTCGTCATCGCCCGCGATATTGCCAAGAGCCACGGCGGCGACATCGCCCTCGGCGAAAGCTCCATGGGTGGCCTTCGTGCGATTATTTCCCTGCCGAAGTAGGGAAAAGTTCCGAAAATCCCTTTGTATTTTAATACGTTAAGACGTGAACACACGGCATTGTGATTTGACCGTTATGTTATGAAGTTACATCTTCTGGATGTCGGATCCGGGGGCCAAACCCGTCGACTTTGGCAAGGTGTCCTCCAAGCCTGCAGTCACCGGTACCGAAAATCCCGATCGCCGCGGGCCGCCACAGCCCGTTCGGGATGACACTGGCAGCCGCGAACTGAGACCGAGACCGGAATCCCAGCCCCGGTCAACGTCCCAGCTCGCGGCCGCGATTTTGCGCCGCCAGCACAGCCTCGGTCATCAGTTCCTTGAGACCGCTACCCTCCCGCATCAGCACGGCAAGTGCCGCAGCCGTCGTGCCGCCCGGCGACGTCACGTAGCGCCTGAGCGTTTCCGGATCGGTCTGCGATTGATTGAGGAGTTCGCCCGAACCCGAAACGGTTGCGCGCGCCAGCTGCTTCGCCGTCGCCTCGTCGAGCCCCGCGGCCACGCCCGCCGCCGCGAGAGCCTCCGCCAAAAGAAAAACATAGGCCGGACCTGAGCCCGAGACGGCAGTCACCGCATCGATCAGGCCCTCGTCATCGACCCACACTACCTCGCCAACTGCGCCGAGCAGGCTCTCGGCAGCCGCCTTTTGCGCGGCGGCCACATGCGCATTGCCGACCGCGCCCGTGATGCCGCGGCCGATGGCGGCGGGCGTATTCGGCATCGCCCGAATGACTGCGGTGCCCGGCTGCAAATGCCGTTCGAAACTCTGAAGCGTCCTGCCGGCGGCAATGGAGATGACCACGGTCTCCGGCCCCGCGACCTTTGCCAGCCTCGGAAAAACGTCGTCCATCAACTGCGGCTTCACCGCGACGACGATGACGGCAGGCGCCTTGCCGAGGGGCGCCAAGCTGGCCGCCGCCTTAATCCCGTGCCTGTTGGCAAGGTCGAGGGCCGACCCCGAGAGATTTGGTTCCTGGATGACGATATTCGCGGGATCAAGCCCTCGCTCGAGCCAGCCTTCCAGTAGGGCGGCGCCCATCTTGCCGGCGCCCGCAAGCACCACCGGACCATTCAATTGCAACGACATTCTTAGGGCACCTCGGCGAAGAGCGCCGAACCCGCGATGGCGTCCGGCTTAAGCCTGTCCCTGCGTCTCGAACATCGTCGAAACCAGGGCCTCTTTGCTCTCCTTACCCGCCCAAACCACGAACTGGAAGGCTTGATAGTAGCGCTCGCAGCCTTCGAGCGCTGCCTTCAGCATGGCCTCGCACTGCCTGACAGTCGCAACGGTGCCGTTGAGCAAAAGCGCGTGACGGAACATCACGAGGCCTTCCTGCGTCCAGAGATCGAAGTGACCGAGCCAAAGCTGCTCGTTGATCTGCGCGATCAGGCGGTACATTTCCGTCAGACGGTTTGACGGAACCCGGAAATCGAACGCGCACGCGAGATGCAAGGCTTCGAGATCGTCGCGCCAATTGATCGAGATGTGATAATCAGCCCACGTCCCGGCAACGATGAGCGTCAGCTCTTCGTCGCTTGCCCGCTCGCAGGGCCAGTCATGGCTCTGCGCAAGCTGTTCGATGAGATCGATCGGATTGAGAACGCGGTCAGAACCCTGTTCCGCAACTGCCATTTGTTATCGCTCTCCAAGTCTGCCGCGCGCCGGGATGGCCTAACGAACGACGCAAAACACTCAAATCGAAAGCGCCGCTTAGTGCTGCGCCGGACAAAACCAGACGCCCATACGAGTCGCAAGCTGACCGGACCGGCGCGCAAACCTTGTCCACGATCAAAGTGGCAAAGCCCGGGCGCGCCGGGGTCTGGAAGGCGGTTCAGCGGCGTTTGCTGGTGAAAAGCCGCTTAATCTGTGGATGCTTTGAGCGCATGCTTCAAACGGTAGAGGTGCCTTGCAGCGAGAGCTGCGCGACCTGCGCCTCGAGCGCGGCAATGCGTACCGCCAGCGCTTCGTTTTCCTGACGCGCCTTTTGCGCCATCTCGCGCACCGCATCAAAATCTTCGCGCGTCACCACGTTCATTTCGCGCAGGAACTTCTCGGCCTGGCCGCGGATGATCGCTTCCGTCTCTTTTTTGAAGCCGTCGGCCGCCCCGGCGGCGTCCGTCATGAGCTTGGCAAAGTCGTCGAAGAGTCTGTTTGTCGTCTGGGTCATTTGGGGTCTCGAAATTGAGGGTGTTCACAAGTTATGGCGATTGCCGACCATGGCCGCAAGCTCAGCCGGGCCGCCGCGCCCCGAAGGGTCCCCGGCAGCAGTAGACGATGCCCGCTTGACTTTGCTCAGGGGTTCCCAAACAACGCTTCGCATTCAGGCTTTCTCAGGGCCCTGATACGGCCAATCGCCGAACCTCGCTCGGAGCGCCGATGACACCTCTCGCCCTACTGACCTTCCCCGATATCGACCCGGTCGCCATCGAGATCGGCCCCATTTCGGTCAAATGGTACGGCCTTGCCTACATGTCCGGGCTTCTGCTCGGCTGGCTGTATATCCGCCGGCTGATCTCGACGCCGAACCTCTGGCGCGACGCCAAGCCGCCGATGACGCTGGAACGCGTCGACGACCTTCTCCTCTACATGACCGGGGCTGTCATCGTCGGCGGCCGCCTCGGTCAGGTTCTGCTCTACGATCCAGATTTTTACTTTTCGAACCCGGCCGAGATCATAAAGGTCTGGAAAGGCGGGATGAGCTTCCACGGAGCGCTCATCGCCTCCGCATTCCTCATCGTGCTCTTCGCCCGCGTCTATAAGGTCAGCGCCCGCTCGGTGATGGACCTCTGCTGCGCCGCAGTGCCGATCGGCATTTTCTTCGGGCGCATCGCCAATTTCATCAACTCGGAGCATTGGGGCCGCGTGACCGATGCCTACGTCGGCATGGTCTTTCCGAACGGCGGAGAAAACCCGCGCCATCCGAGCCAGCTTTACGAGGCGCTGCTCGAGGGCCTCGTGATGTTCATCATCATTAGGTTCGCGACCCATCGTCTGCTCGCATTGAAACAGCCCGGCCTTGTAACGGGCATCTGGCTCGTCTGGTACGCAATCGCGCGCGGCATCTGCGAGTTCTTCCGCGAACCCGAACCGGGTCACATCTTGAACATCGGTCCCTTCACAGCCGGACAAGTCTATTGCGTGCCGATGCTTCTGCTCGGCATCTATATGATCTGGACTGCGAACCGGAAGAGCGCTGCCGGAAAGGCTGTCGTGTGACCGTAGAAACTGGATTGCGTCGCGATACGCCGCTGTCCCGGCGGATCAAGGAGAGAATCCGCCGCGATGGGCCGATGACGGTCCAGACCTACATGTCCGTCTGCCTTTGGGATCCGGACTACGGCTACTACCGGACGCAACCCGTGTTCGGTGCCGCGGGCGACTTCATCACCGCAGCCGACATCAGCCAGGTCTTCGGCGAATTGATCGGTGTCTGGGCAGGCGTCGTCTGGCAGGGCGTGCTCGGCGCGCCCAATCCCGTCACGCTTGTCGAATACGGCCCAGGACGCGGCACGATGATGCGCGATGTGCTCCGCGCCGCCCGCATCGTTCCCGGCTTCGCGAAGGTCACACGCGTCCATCTGGTGGAAAGCAGCGACGGCCTCGCCGAGATTCAAGGCACGACACTGGCCGACTTCCGCGACGTTCTGAGCTGGGGCCGCGAGCTCGATGAATTCAATCCGCCCGCCATCATCTTCGCCAACGAGTTCCTCGATGCCTGGCCCGTCGCCCAATGGGTCAAGACGGAATCCGGCTGGCACATCCGCGGTGTCATTCTCGATCCCATGGGCGAATTGCAATTCGCAGGCATCGACAAGAATTGCCCGCACGAGGCGTTCGATGCCCTGTTGCCGAATGCGCCGACGGGAACGGTGATCGAATCCCAGCGCCTCGATCAGCTCGCCGAACCGCTGAAGGCCCTCGCCGAGCGTGGCCCCGTTGCCTTTCTGATGATCGATTATGGTCACACGACACCCGCCGCCGGCGACACGCTGCAGGCGGTCCGCGAGCACAAGTATGAATCGCCGCTGACGTCGCCCGGGCAAGCCGACCTGACGGTTCACGTCAATTTCTATGACCTCGCCTCGACGCTGCACCGCGCCGGTTTCCTTCTCGACGGTCCGGTTACGCAGGCAGAATTTCTCGGCGCTCTCGGCATCGTTGAAAGGGCGTCTCGCCTGATGTCCGCGAACCCCGCGCGCGCCGGTGAAATCGAGATGGGCGTCGCACGGCTGCTGGCACCGAACGGCATGGGCTCGCGCTTCAAGGTGCTC
>JAEWCT010000082.1 GCA_023390485.1 Pseudomonadota bacterium | reverse complement strand
CGATGGCACGGCTCTGGGCGTCAGCGGCGACGACCGGGCTGCGCACCAGGCGCACGAGATCGGCGCTTTCGTCCAACAGTCCCTGGAACTTTACGAGGTCGCTCTCGATTTCCGAAGTCTTGGAGCTTTCATTCGCAAGATCGAATAGAGCCGACGCGTAGCGCCCGGCCACTCCTTCAACGATTGTGTCGTTCGTCGCCACGTCGCTCTCACCGTCGCGCCTTAAGCGCATAGAGGGCAGGGCACGAAAAGCCCGGAATTCCGCCCGCTCCAAGGAAAGGCTTTTGACAAAAAAGAGCGCACGGGGCCGGAACCCACCAGCCGCCCCCCTTCAAAGCCGGGCTGTCCTTAACATGCACTCCCAAACGCTTCAACCGTGCGCCAAGAGGGCGCGTTGCCGCATAACAGGGCTGTGGAGGGCCAAAATCCGGGCGTTTCGGGTCACCGTCGCCCGCGACTCTCCCCGGGGCAAAACGGAATTTTCTGAGTCGTTCAAACTACGTTCAGCCTGGACCAGATAGGGAGGGTGGCATGACGCCTGCGAAAGCGGCTCGCTTTGCAAGTTTCTATCCCTAGCCTTACGTCCCGACACCTTTGAGCCCGCTCCGGCGGGCTCATTTTTTACAGCGCGTCTCTCATGATGATCGGGAAGCGCCAGGGCACGACAAAAACCAGATCGAAACCAACGTCGTACGCCTGATACTGCGGATTGCGTGCCAACCAGAGGTCGGCTGCCCGCCTCACCCTCCGGCGCATCGTTAGCGTGATCGCATCTTCCGCGTCTTCGGTGGTTGGGCGCCGCTTGACCTCGATGAACGCCACCCGATTCTTGCGGATCGCAATGAGGTCGATTTCCCCAACAGGCGTCTTGAAACGCCGGCCGAGGATCCGATGCCCCGTCGCCAGATAGACGGCCGCAACGAACGTCTCCGCCCTAAGCCCGCTGTGATGCCGCCGCCGGCGCTCCCACCGCTGCCGGAATTCGTCGTTGACGTTCGAACTCATCCCTGTTCGCCCTTCGACTTGATGCCGAGCCCATAAACCCGTGCCTTGGGAACGCCGAACTCGTCTGCGAGCGCGCGCGCGGCGTCCTTGAGGCTCATGACTTCGAGCGCAGCGGCGAGACGAGCGCCGAGTGTCTCGTCGCTAATGACTTGTGCCTGCAAGGGGCCAACGACGATCACGACCTCACCCTTCATATCCTCCGCCACCGTGTCGGCAAGCTCCGCAAGGCTTCCCCGCGCAATCTCCTCGTGCAATTTCGTCAACTCGCGCGCAACCACCGCCTGCCGCTCGCCGAGCAGCCCAGCCATATCGTTGAGCGTTTCCGCCACCCGGTGCGGCGCTTCATAGAACACGAGGCTGCCCGGTATTGGCGACAGCTCTGCCAACCGCGCCCGCCGCGAAGCCCGCTTCGGCGGTAAAAACCCCGCGAAGAAGAAGGCATCCGTCGGCAAACCGCTTGCCGTCAAAGCCGCCAAAAGCGCCGAAGCTCCGGGAACGGGAACAACCGGAACGCCGGCCGCCGCCGCGGCGCGAACGAGTTTGAATCCGGGGTCCGACAGCAGAGGCGTTCCGGCATCCGAAATAATGGCAATGCGCTTGCCCGACTCGAGATCGGAAATCGCCCGTTCGATTTCGCGATCTTCGTTATGGTCGTAAAATGGCCGCGTCCGTGCCGTGATCGAATAATGCTGCAGAAGCTTCGCGGAATGCCGCGTATCCTCGCAATAAATGATGTCGGCCCGCGCCAGCACCCCAAGCGCCCGAAGCGTGATATCGCCGAGATTGCCGATCGGCGTCGAGACGAGATAGAGCCCCGCATCCAGCGGTTCGGACAAAAGCCGGGCTATCGCCTCCTGCGCCCGGGCGCCGGGACGTGAAGCAGCAACGGTTGCAATTTCAGACGGCGAGGACTGCGGTTCGTCGGGCACAAAAATCGTCCTATTTCCCGGCCAATTTCAGGGCCTGACCGGAGAGCTATCAATACCAATATGCTGCGACCGTCAAAAGCTCGGCCGCAAGCGAATGAAATTATAACGCGAGAGTCGGCTTGCGAGCCTTAATGGGCCGCCGGAGCATTTGTACTGAACGAATGAAGCCGAAGCCTTAAGCGGCGATCGCGTCGCCCATCGTCGGCCGACGCGGCGCGACGCCGAGAACATGGACAGTCGCTCTGCGGCGACGGCCGCCGACGTCCATAACTGCCGACAGCTCATCGACCAGCGACGTCAACGCGTATTGCGCAAGGTCGAGCTGCAAAGTTGCTGAGGCATGGCAACGCGTGGCTTCCTCGGCCCGCGAGGCCGCGCCCATGACGATGCCGGAGATCTGGCTCCATTGCTCCGCGAGCGAAAGCCGCCGGGGCTCGGGCTCGCTCTGGCGAGGCATCTCTTTTGCGGAAGAATTGGTCATCTGCGAGCGAACAAAATCGAAAACCGAGGTCGAAACACGAGAAATAGCAGCGTAAATGCCGTCAAAGGCGCGGGCGACCGGGATATTCGATGTATCTGCCATAGACACAGAATCCAGACAATTGCTTAGAGAATAGTTAAAACTGGTCTGATTTGGGGAAAGTTACAAGAATTAGTCTCGTTAAATATGTATTTATTTTTATGCTCGGGAGAATAAATGGCGAAATGCCCGTTTTATGGGACGCCATGGCGAAAGTTGAATAGGCCGCCATAACCGCCCTATTCCTTATCCGCCAATTTCGCCGGCCAAAAACTTGGCCGGCGTTTACAGAATAATCAGCTGAATATCACGCGGCGAATATCGTCCGCGGTCGCCCCTTCCGCACGCAGCGCCCTGAGCCCCATGTCCTGATTGGACTTCGAGAGCTTCAGCCCGTTCGACCATTTGATGAGCCGGTGATGCGAATAGACGGGCTCCGGCAAATCCAGGAGTTCCTGCAGCAGACGCTGCAGGTCTGTCGCCGGTAAAAGATCTTGCCCGCGCGTCACGTGCGTCACGCCTTGGCGTGCATCGTCGACAACGACGGAGAGATGATAGCTCGCAGGCACCTCTTTTCGCACGATGATGGCGTCGCCCCAACGGTGCGGTTCCGCCGTTCGCGTTTCCGTGCTGCCGTCTTCGGCGACCTCGACGAACGTCAGCGGCTTATCTCCGCGCTTCGCCTTGAGCGCCTGCAGCGCCCCGTCCATGTTGAGACGCAGCGCCGGGGATTCCCCGGCTGCCATGCGCTGACCGACATTCTCGGCCGAGGCGCCACGCCAAAGTCCGGGATAGATCGGCGCGCCATCGGGATCTGTTTTTTCCGGATCGGCCGCCGCCGCAATCTCGCTACGCGACGCAAAGCAGGGATAGAGTAGTCCCATTTGAATGAGCCGGTCAGCCGCGGCGAGATATTCGGAAAAATGCTCCGATTGGACGAGCACCGGCTCTTCCCATGAAAGTCCGAGCCAATTCAGATCTTCGAAGATCGCTGACACGTATTCCGGACGCCGACGCGCGATATCGATATCCTCGATGCGCAACAGAAAGCGGCCGCCGTTCTTGCGGGCGACATCATGAGCAATGATGGCTGAGAGCGCGTGGCCAACGTGCAAGAGCCCGTTGGGCGAAGGCGCAAAACGCGTGACAGAGGTCATCAGTCGCAAGCACCCGTTCGGCCTGCACCTGGCGTATACGTCCGCGCAATCGCCTCGACGACGCGGTCATAGGTCTTTCGTTCACTGGTCGGATAAAGCATGGCCCAACTATTTATGAGTTTACCGCCGCACGTAAAGCTGACGCGTTGATAGAATGTCTCTCCATCGCGATCGCCCGATAGAACGAACCAGCGCGCCTTTATCGGCGCGTAGTCGATCTTCGCGTTCGCATACTGGTCGGAGATCAAAAATTTGCGATAGTCCTCTAAAGACTGGTGATCCGCATTTTCGAACGCGCCGACAAGCAATTTTGCTTTGCCGTCCTTTGAAAGATAGACGCCCCCTTCGTCCGTCTTCGGCTCCGCGCGCTTCTGCGTGAAAATGTTGTCGGGGTACGCAATGGC
>JAEWCT010000057.1 GCA_023390485.1 Pseudomonadota bacterium | reverse complement strand
AGATCCCCGCCTGCGCGGGGATGACGTTCTGGGATAGGCAGCCCGAAGCCGGGACCAATCGAACGTCATCCCGGCGAAGGCCGGGATCCAGTCAACCGTCATCACACGCACCGTTGCTGTCCGCACGGAGCGTGCCGCCTGCCGTTTTGCTGAAACCTGTCTGGGTGCCGCGACCGGCGTCGGCATGACGGAGTGTGTGCGAGCGTGCGAGCCGTTCGCCAAACACAACTTGTCATCCTGGTCGGAGCGTAGCGCAGAGCCGGGACCCAGAACTACATGGATGGGCCACCACGACGATGGGTCCCGGGTCTCGCGAGAAGGGCTCACCCGGGATGACAAGATTGCTTCCCGCGCTCGCGCCTTCGAGGATGACGAAACGCCGAGGCTATAGCCAGCGGCGCCGCTTAAAATAGAGATACGGCAGGATCGCCGAAATCACCATCAAGCCCAGCGCGAACGGATATCCGAGCCCCCACCTGAGCTCCGGAATATCCGCGAAGTTAATGCCGTAGATCGAGGCGACGAGCGTCGGCGGCAGAAACACCACGGCAGCAACCGAGAAGATCTTGATGATCTGGTTCTGCTGCAGATTGATGAGCCCGAGCGTCGCATCGAGCAGGAAGTTCACCTTGCTCGACAGAAACGTCGCCTGATCGGTCAACGCAACCACGTCGCGATAGAGAACCTTGCTGCGCGCCTTGGCTTCCTTCGTGACCTTCTTATCCTGGTCGACGCTCGTGTGATAGGTCAGCACGCGGTTGATGCTGACGAGACTTTCGCGAACCTTCGTCAACAAATCGCCGTCCTGCCCGATCCTCTCGATCGCCGCCTGCAAATCGTCGCTGGAAGGCGATGCCTTTTCCTTCGCCTTCCCGCCCTTGCGAAACACTTGCCGCGAAACCTGATCGATCCCCGTTCCGACGCGCTCGAGAGCATCCGCCATCCGATCGAGCAGCGCTTCGATGAGGCCCATCATGATCTGCTCGCCGTTGGCAACGGGCACCGCATTGGCACGCTGCGCCCGCACGACGAAATTGGCGAAGGCCTTCGGTTCCTCATAACGAACGGTCACGAGCGTGGTGCCCTTAAGCACGAACGTGATCGGCGTGTTGATCGGCTCGTCGCTTTCGAGCCGGGACGCAGCCGTCAGCGTCATGAACTCGGCGCCGTCCTCCTGGTAGAGCCGGGCGGAGACTTCGATCTCCTGCATCTCTTCCCGCGTCGGCAACGAAATTCCGAGGAGCTGCTCGACATAGCGGTTGTCCTGCGGAGGCGGATTGTAGAGATCGATCCAAACAGGAAGTTCGATCACCCCAGCATCGGCCTCAATACTTTCCTGCGCCAAAACGAGGTGCGAATTTTCGCGGCGATAGCTGCGCAGCATGTCAGGCCCTTCCGGTTCACGGCCACCACGCAGCCGTCCGAGCGGCCCAATATCAGGCGAGCTGGAGGGATGCGGGCGAAATCGAAGTGTCGCTTCGACTGTCGCAGTCCATTTGTGTTGATCCTCGTATCCGGGCCGACGGATGAGCAGGCAAGCTTACAGGCGGCCGCGGTCGGCCGGGAACCTACTCTCGCCCTTCGTCAATTTCCAGGGGGGTCTTGTCGGTTAGTTTTCCCTCAAGCGATCGCGAGCCGGCTGTGCCTGATTGAATACACGAAATAGATGACGAGCCCGACGGCCAGCCAGACGACGAAACGCAGGTGCGTCTCGAACGGCAGGAAGGCGATCAGCGCACCGCAGGAAAGTATGCCAAGCGTGGGAATGATAATGCCACCGGGCATCTTGAACGGCCGCGGCAGATCCGGGTGTGAATATCTGAGCGAGATCACGCCGGCGCACACGAGCACGAACGCGGCGAGGGTCCCGATGTTCACGAGTTCGGCGAGAATGCCGAGCGGAATGAAGCCCGCCATCACCGCCATGACGAAGCCGACAATGACCGTGGTGCGGACCGGCGTATGCGTGCGGCGGTTGACCACCGAAAAATAGGGCGGGAGGAGCCCGTCTCGCGATACGCCGACGATGATGCGCGTCAAGGCGTAGTAGAGAACGAGCATGACGGTCGTCAGACCTGTGATGACGCCCGCGGCGACCAGCGCCGAAGCCCAGTTGTACCCGATTTTCTGGAGCGCGAACGCGACGGGCGAGGACACGTTGAGTTCGGTGTAATGGACGATGCCCGTCAGCACACCCGACACCACGATATAGATGATCGTGCAGAAGATCAGCGAGCCGATGAGCCCCGTCGGCACGTCGCGCTGCGGGTCACGGGCCTCTTCGACCGCCGTCGAAACGGCATCGAAGCCGACGTAAGCGAAGAAGACGAGAGACGCGCCAGCTAGAATGCCGACCGGCCTGCCTTCCGGAGTGTGCTCGAACCAGCCGAAGGGCGCGAACGGCGTCCAATTCTCAGGGTGAATGTTGAAGATCGCGACAGCCAGAAAGATCGTGATCGTTCCAAGCTTCACCGCGACCATCGCCGCGTTGACCCGTGCCGTCTCCTTCACGCCGATGATCAGCATGATCATCAACAGAAAGACGATACCGAATGCGGGAAGGTTGACGATCCCACCCGCGAACGGCCCCTTCGTGAACTCCGCCGGCAGGCCAAAGCCGATGGCCGTGAGCGCGTTGTTGAAATAGCCTGACCAGCCATTGGCGACCGCCGCGACCGAGACGCCGTATTCGAGAATAAGGTCCCAGGCGATGATCCAGGCGATGAGCTCGCCGAACGCAGCGTAGCTATAGCCGTACGCGCTTCCACATCCGCCGACGCTCGACGCGAGTTCCGCATACGAGAGCGCCGCAAACCCGCACGCGAATCCCGCGACGACGAACGAGAGCACGACCGCTGGACCCGATTGCGTTGCCGCCGCCACGCCGGTCAGGACGAAAATGCCGGTTCCGATGATCGCACCGATGCCGAGCAGCGTCAGATCGAGCGCGGTCAAGACACGCTTCATGCCGAAGTCCGAGTCGTCGTAGGCGACAGATTTCTTGCGGAAGAGATCGGCCATGCGCGGGTCCCTCATGATCTGGACATTTTTGGTCACAGGACATTTTGGCGCTGGATAACCTTCCCCACCCGGACGGCAATTCCCCCGCCGCCGCGCCCATCAGGACTCCGTGCGCCCGTCTGTGACATTCGCCCAGCCGTCTGCCGATGTCTAGAATGCCGTTGCCGAAAAAAGTTGCCCGCCCACTTGTTAGGCAAACCACAACCGAACAATGAAGCCCGCCACTGAGCCGGACAGCGGGGACCCTTGCCCGGCGCTCCCAAACCCGATAGCGAGTCAAAAAAAGCGGGCCGCACCGGCCTGGTTCGCCGCCACGGGTTCAACGAGCCGGGTTGAGTGAGCCCTACTCTCTGCGAGATGGAGCACAACGATGTCTGACGAGGCCGTAGTCGCCCAAACGGGGCCCTACCAGGTCGATCTCACGGAAGGCCAGGAGTATTGGTACTGCCGTTGTGGCCGGTCCAAGACCCAGCCCTTTTGCGACGGCTCTCATGAAGGCACGTCATTCGAACCGATGCGGTTCGTTCCGGACCATACGGGCACCTTCAATCTCTGCGGCTGCAAGGCGACGGACGACGAACCCTACTGCGACGGCACCCATAACGTCCTGTAATCGGGCGGCAACAGCCGCTTGGGCGCGAGATCACGGCCCGTTTCAAAGAGGCACATAAAAAAAGGCCGCCCGCGCTGGATCGCGCAAGCCGGCCTGAATGGACCTGGAATGCTATAAATCTATGAGACGCAATTGCAGATTATTACGATCCTGCAATGTTCGGAATATTAGCGGCCCTGAGAAGCGTGCATGCATTCCGTCATTAGGCGTCTTTCGAGTTTCCGCAATTCATCCGGAATATCCCGGCCCGAATCCCGAAACTCAGTGATTCTTTCTTTCACGAGGGCGTAGCACTGGCGCGGATCGTCCTCAGACTGTTCCATCTGATGGACCAATTCAGCCAGCTCCCCGCTGCCCATCTGTTGCGACATTATCTTCAAGTCTCCCGCTTATGGCTTTTGCGTAGAGCCCAGATCTGGGGTTCAGTTGGCCACCCCGTAGAGCTCATCGACTCATTACATCCTTGGGTCTTTCAATGTAGGCCCACCCCTACGCGAATTGAATGCGCAAATTTGAACGTAGACCGACGATTTTTACGAGTGTGACTTAACTGCCCTGAATATTACCTGAACAAAAAACAGAAACGCCCCGCTCGCAATGGCGGAAATAGGTCAGGCGTTCGTGGCGATACACTGGCAGTAATTGAAGTTGCCATTCACGAATTGTTGCAAAGCATTTGCTGCAAGGCAGCGAAAAATTCAGAGCACCCGGCGTTTTGCTGAAGCGCCTTGCGGCTGAGGGCCCCCGCGATTGCTGAAGCGTTGCCCGTCTGCTACGCCTCCCGCGTTGCATCAAGGATCCAGCTCGATGATACCCCGCTACTCACGACCCGAAATGACCCGCATCTGGGAGCCGGAGACCCGCTTCAGAATCTGGTTCGAAATCGAAGCTCACGCCGCGACGGCCACCGCCAAGATCGGCATCATCCCCGAGGCTGCGGCAAAAAACATCTGGGAAAAAGGGTCGGCCGCGACCTTCGACGTCGCCCGCATCGACGAAATCGA